>JAUSPW010000264.1 GCA_030652635.1 Pseudohongiella sp.
GGTATTTTTAGAGGATATGGGAAAAGCCGATGGGAAAAACAAAAGATGGGTTGAGTGCGGTGATTATTATTATGCTGAAGATCCTCATACCAAAAAGATGACGAAGTATGAGCGTGAAAAATTTATTCTGGGTTATGGCGCGCGTTTAAATCCACAGAAGTTACAGGCCAACCTGCTGGTGTTTGTGGAAATCAGCCTGGATTCCAAATCAGCCAGCATTTTTGATGACTTCCGCCGTGCAGTCAGCAAATTGCCACATGTACTGGAGTGCCACTTGGTATCCGGGGATTTTGATTACCTGATCAAGGCGCGTATTTCCGAGATGGCGTCCTACCGCAAACTGCTGGGTGACATTCTGCTGAAGTTGCCCGGCGTGCGCGAATCCAAAAGTTACATCGTGATGGAGGAGATCAAAGAAACACTGGATCTGATTGTGCCTGACGAGTCTGAGCAGGCGTAACAGCCGACGTAACAGCTGGTCCAGTCAAAAACGATCACGTTTGCTGCCACTCAAACTCCATCTGCCGCGCGGTTGCGATGGCCAGTTCGCGACCGGCGAGACGCTCAACCAGATGCAGGCTCATATCAATTCCTGCAGAAATGCCCGCTGACGTCACGATTTTTCCCTGGTCTACCCAACGCACGTTATTTTGCACATCCAGGTCAGGAAACTGCAGGCGTAAGTCTGAGATATCTTCCCAATGGGTAGTCACGGTGTGATCGGTCAGCACACCGGCTTTGGCTAACAAAAATGCGCCGGTACACACCGACGCTGTGATTTGCGTGTGTGCAGCGATGTGGGATATCCACTGTATCACTGCCGGTTTTTGCATTTCCTGACTCACTACGCCGCCAGGCACAATCAGTACGTCAAACGCTGTGGCAACCGCAAAGGTGACATCTGGCAACACCCGCATGCCTGCGCGCAATTTCACAAGGTCAGCATGCTCAGCCACAGACACCACAGAAAATAAAGTGCGTGGCAGTTCCTGAGATTGCTGACGTGGATGGCGCAGTGCCACACGAGAAGCGGTGGTAAATACCTCGTAAGGGCCCGCAAAATCCAATGCTTCCGCCTCGTCAAACAGGAAAATACCCACGCGTATGGTCATGGCTCATAACCTTCAATAATGACCAGATCCAGAGTCGACACCGGTTGGCGCAAAGCGATTGCACGCTGATATTCCGGCGAGTGCCAACATGCCATTGCGCTCTGATAGTCTGGAAACTCAAGTACCACATGTCTGGATCGGCTTGTGCCTTCGACAGTTTCAAAGCGTCCGCCGCGTACCAGAAATTTTGCATCATATTTTTTGAATGGCGCTGCGTTGGCCGCCACGTAATCTTTGTATTTTTCCAGGTCATCAATGTCGACCTGCACAATCCAGTAAGCCTTTGGCATGGTAGCTCCGTGTTTAACAGTCAATTTTCGACGTCACCAATTTCACCAATATCCAGCAAATCCCCTGGAGAACAATCTAGTTCTTCGCACAGACTGGCCAGCGTGTCAAAGCGCACGCCTTTGACTTTACCGGTGCGCAACAGCGATAGATTGGCTTCCGTAATACCTATGCGTTCTGCCAGTTCTTTGGAGCGCATTTTTCGCAAAGCCAGCATCACATCAAGACGAACAATAATCTGTTTCATACAAATGCGTCATTTTCAGATTTGATGTCGGTTGCGACCACAAGAATTTTTCCGACGGCGCACACAAACACCGCAAATGCCAACATCCCGATGTATTCAGGTTCTATCTGCAAATCAAAACCGCCCTGTCGGTTTACCCAAAGTGTCAAATTGGGGGTAATCAACATCACCGCAACCATGGCGTAAATGGCAGCTGAACCGGCCTCGCCGACATGTCGTGCGACATTGGTGCTGAAAAACTCACCCTGACCAAATTTGCCCAGCGCTTGTCGCAGGTGGTTGATGGCCTCAACAAAAAAGAAGGCAGGCAGCAGTTCAATCAGGATCATGCCAATATTGTGCAAACTTTGTTGCCAGGTGTTTTCCTGTGCAAACAGATTTCCTGCAATAGCAAAACCACCCTGGGTGATGATCGCGACAATCAGCATCACCATGGCAATAATGGCGAGCGTCTGTGCAGTGGTGGCCAGATTTTGTGCGTTTTTCAGTTCTTCGAGTGTACGGTCTGACATGATGCTAGCTCCATTACTGTTTTGTGTTGTTAAATTATCGCTAAACAATAATAAAAGCAAATTTTATTTATATTTCCTTTGCCCGGCAGAACTGATCTAAAGAGTATCTGACTGTGGTCGCACCATCCATAAGCCTGTAAACAGGATGGCTGCTACACCCGCTAGTATCATGGCGGGATAAATACGATCGTCCATGCTGCCGGGATTGGGAAACCAACGCTCAAAATACAGGGTCCCCAGCACATCCAGGCACATGGCCGGTGCGGTGAGCGCAGCGGCGGCATGCACGCGCCACTGAGGCGGTGTGCTGAACAGTTTGAACGTGATCACGGCTGTCAGCGCAGAACCGATAACGCCGATCGATAACCACATCCAGAGCACGGTTTTTGTTGTCTCAGGCTCGGTATTGCCTGGCCACCAGGTTCTGAACAGCAGTAAAAAACCTACCCAACCTGCCAGCGAGATCAGCATCATCCAGTACATCTGTTGCTTGATGTTTATGGGTTTGGCGGTCAACATGGTGGTACCTCCTGAAAAATGTAATGGTTGCTACAGTCGGGAGTATTTGTAGCAGGCGCTACAGTAATGCGCAAGCAAAAAGATGAAATTGTCTGAGGGTGTGGCTGTGAGTAAAAAGCTGGATAAACGTGCAGAGGTGATTGATCTGTTGACAGTCCATTTTCTGGATACTGGACTGAGTGACACCGGTTTGCGACGGCTGGCTGAGGTGGCTGGCACCAGTGATCGTATGCTGCTGTATTATTTTGAAAACAAAGATGAATTGCTTGCTGCAGTGTTGACACATATTGCAGGAGGGCTCAGTGCATCGCTGACGCAATTGTTTGGGACAACACCTTTATCTCCTGACACGGTCCTGGAGAAATTGTGGGTGGCAGCGAAAAGTGACGCATTCAAATCACATCTACGCCTGTGGCTGGATTTGGCAGCCCATGCCAACCGGGGTGACCCGTTGTTTTTGTCCATAGCTCAACAAATCAGTACCGGCTGGATAAACTGGATGGCCAGCCTGCTCGATGTTCCCGAGGCGAACAAAGACGCGACAGCCGCCTTGATTCTGGCAGCGGTAGATGGTCAGTTGGTGTTGTTTCCCGGTGAAATTGCGCGTGGTGAATATGCCATTCTGCAACTGATTGCCTTGTTCAGGGGGCAGACCAAGGCTCAGGCGCAGTCAGGCGCTGCATGACGCGCCGCTGTTTCATAAAAGCGAATCACCTGTTTGCGCTGCTCTCCCCAACGATAACCGCCCAATGCGCCACTTTTGCGGATCACCCGATGGCATGGAATCAGCAGAGCAACCGGGTTGGCGGCAATGGCATTGGCAACCGCCCGAGTGGAGTTGGGCGTTTGTATGTGCTGCGCGATCCCGGAATAGGTCTGCGAGTCTCCGGGAGCGATTGCCAGCAACGCTCGCCAGACCGCTACCTGAAAATTACTGCCAGCTACATGAAGAGGCATTTTTTCTGCGGGCGTCACACCACGTAACAACCGACAGATCGCGCTGGCGGTCATCTCGGTGTGCCGATGGTCCTCGACAATCACCGCGTTTGGCCATTGTGCCTGCAATCGCAGAATTTCTGCGTCTTTTCCGTCAGTCTCGGTAAACACCGCTTTGCAAATTCCACGAGGTGTTTGTGCAATCAGCAATTCACCAAACGGAGTCATATGCAGCCCATAATTAATCTGCAGATCAAGACCGCCTTTTTTAAATTCCCCGGGTGTCACCGCTTCCAGCGATACAAAGTGATCGTACAGTCTGGAACTGCTACTGAGTCCGACTGATCCGGAGATATCCAATAAAGAGCGTTGCGCGGACACCTGGCTCTTGGCCTTTTCCAGCGTAATGACTTGCAGAAACCGTTTTGGGCTAATGCCTGCCCACTGACAAAACAGGCGCTGAAAATGGAACGCACTCAGATGTACATGCGCGGCCACCTGCTCCAGGGTCGGCTGTTGCTCGACATGTTGGCTAAGAAAATCGATGGCCTTGGCAATGCGTTGGTAGTCATTCATCATGAGGGCAGTATGTAATGCCGGCTGCAGGCTGTCGAACCGGATCTTGCTGTTTTTGGGATAAACATAAGGGAATGATGATGACAATCACACTGGATGATGAGCAAAAAATCAAGGCTGTCAAACATCTCAGTCGTCAAGACAAGAAACTGGCTGCACTGATAGAAAAGGTCGGCGAGTGTCGACTCAGTGGCAAGGGGCACCCTGACTTATTTGGGACGTTGGCCGATGCCATCGTCAGCCAGCAGTTGTCCGGAAAAGCAGCTGCGACCATTTTTGGGCGCTTTTGTGTGTTGCTTAGCGCCGAGGATAAAAAACCGCAGCCTGCGCAAATGTCTGGAGTGACGGAGCAGCAATTGCGTTCGGTTGGGTTATCCCGAGCCAAATCGCTGGCGGTGTTGGATCTTTCTGACAAAATTGAACAGGGCATTGTGTTGCCGTTAACAGTACTTGAGGCGATGCCTGACGAAGACATCATTCAGAACCTGATTCAGGTGCGTGGTATCGGGCGTTGGACAGCGGAGATTTTTCTGATGTTCCAGCTGGGCCGTGCGGATGTGCTACCCGTGGATGATCTTGGGGTGCGTAAGGGTTTTATGCTGACCTATGGTTTGGAGGCGATGCCGGACAAAAAATTTTTGTCGCAGCATGCTGTTCGGTGGCAGCCATATCGGAGTGTGGCGTCTTGGTATATGTGGCGGGCGTTGGAGTAGTGGTTTTTTATCTGGATCTGCAGGGCAAGTGAGTAGTCGGACGTTCCTCAGGATGACGCTGCGCGTCTGATCAACCTTCGCTCACCTCCGACAACTTACCTGCCCAGTTGGACTGTATTGCCACCATGGACAAATCGCGACTTCTACTGAGCCGCGGTGGTGTTCTCCAGTACAAAGCCCTCGTCTATCCAGCCGCAAACACCGCCTATCATTTTTTTCACGGGACGACCAAGACGCGCCAGTCGGATTGCAGCCTTTTCAGTGGCGTTGCAATGTGGGCCTGCGCAATACACAACAAACAGCGTATCGGCGGGATATGCCGCCAAGGTTTCCTCGTTGATACGGGCGTGCGGCAGCGAAATGGACTGCATCACGTGACCTTTTTTCCATGCTTCCTCCCCACGTACGTCCAGCAATACAAAGTCCTGACGACCGTTGCTGATAGCGTGATGTACATCCCAGCAATCGGTTTCAAAGGCGAGCAGGGATTCAAAGTGTGCCAGTGCGTCGATACTGGCCGCAGCGGCTGGTCTGGATACGGCTGATGACATAAAAAATACTCCTGTAGTTTATTTAGGGGACGGAGGGATCAAAATTTGATCCC
>JAUSPW010000281.1 GCA_030652635.1 Pseudohongiella sp.
TGCAACATGATTTCATTTCACCTGTCCAGAACTATCCGGCTTAATCCCGAATAGTCCAGTTATCGTGTTTTATCCCTGTGAGTTATCTAGTCTTGTTTCATGCTTGGACAACGTTTTCGAAGCCGCCCCCCCGCGTTTGAGCAGATTGATGCACTGCTCAGCAGCTATTACCGGGAGTATGCAATCGAACCTGGCATCAACCACTTTGTTGAGGCGCGTCCTGACTACGAGCATTTGTTGTTACAGGCCGATATTGTTTTGTCCACTGCTTTGCATGATTTCCAAGGCTTGTCCATGTTGGAAGCGGCCGCCCTGGGCTGTTACCCGGTTGCACCAAACGCGCTTGCTTACCCTGAGTACCTTAAGCATGCCGGCCTGTATACTGTCGTTGGACGCACGTTGGCTAAGCAGGCCAGTGGTGCGGCGGATTGTATTCTGGCCTATGCCAGGCAACGGGATCATTACCGGCATCAGCATGGCCTTGACGCATTAAGCGCCAGTGCATTGCTGACAAAATGGCAACAAACCTTCACAGCGCTGTTCAAATCCTGATTTGTGATAGACAAGGCGGGCGCACAACTAAAACTGCTTGTCCTTGCAACTGTGCAGCGGCTAAAGTTCCGCGCATGATTTTGGTTTTACCGACTTAATGGAGTAAGTATGCTCAATCAACCACCACGTTCTGCAGCAAATTGTTCTGTGCGGGCATCCATTCACAGAGTGCAGCGTGTGCTCGGCCGCTCGATTCTTGCAGGTGTACTCCTGCTGTCGTCGCAGTGTGTTTTGCATGCACAACAGACCCCGCCTGACAGCAACACAGAGGCTGCCGAAACACAACAGCCCAACGACGCCGCGTTTGTCAGCTGGTTGGCTGAGTTCCGCACCGATGCGCTGGCACGGGGTATCAGCGCTGAAACACTGGACCGTGTCTTACCTACCATCAATCAGGAACGACAGGTGGTTCAAGCCGATCGCAATCAGGCTGAGTTTGTAAACACCTATGCCAATTATCTGCAACGGGTGAACACCGCCCGCATCGAAGCTGGCAAGCGCCTGATGCAGGAACATGGCAGCATGATCCGCGAGGTGTCTGCCCATTATGGTGTGCAGCCGCGCTTTGTTGTTGCGATTATGGGTCTTGAAAGTAATTACGGCGCCTTCCCCATTACACAGCCACTGTTCAGCGTGATTGCAACGCTGGCGTTTGATGGCCGTCGCGGAGAGTTATTCCGCAATGAGCTATTTGCAGCGCTTGAAATTGTTGATCGCGGGCTGGCCACGCCGGACATGATGAAAAGCTCATGGGCAGGCGCACTTGGCATCATCCAGTTCACGCCCAGCAGTTTTTTACGTCTGGCCGTGGATCATGATCAGGACGGAAAAATTGATTTGTGGAGCATGGGGCCAGATGTTATTGCCTCGGTTGCCAATTACTTGAAGTCCCATGGCTGGCAGCAGGATCAAACCTGGGGGCGAGTGGTCAGTTTGCCACCGGGTGGAGAGCAATCTTTGCAGGCACCGCAAGACGCCGGACTGGCACCCGATGCAGCGTGTCGATCGTTTACCACCACCGGAGCATGGCGTTCCTTGAGTGATTGGCAGGACCTGGGCGTCAGGCGCGCCAATGGCAGCAATTTACCCACACGTAATTTGTCGGCAGCACTGTTGATTGGTGATGAAGGTGACGACAAGGGTTATCTGGTTTATCGCAACTTCTGCTCAATCATGCGCTACAACCCGGCATTCCGTTACGCGCTGTCAGTCAGTCTGCTGGCTGATGCCCTTGATGACATTCAGGATTGACGAATTTGGCGGCGCCGAACTCAGGCGCCGTCAACTCTCGCCACAATTGGAAATACAATGGTTTGACCAACACGCACACGCGTGAAGTCAAGATCGGGGTTGTATTGACGCAGCAACCACAAAGGCACTGAGTAGCGCTGACGAGCAAGTACGTCGATGCTTTCGTTAGCGGCCAGCTGATGCCGGTTTACATCGGCAATACGATACTGGCGGAAAAAACTCTCTTGCGCAGCCAGGTGAAACTGGCGACGACGCAATTCAAACTCATCACTTACCACCTGTGACGGCAATTTAAAACGCTGTCCAACAATCAGGGACTGGCTGGCACGCATATTATTTGCAGTCCGTAGGGCCTGCACACTGGTGCCGGCCCATTCAGAAAGATGCCCAAGGGTCTCGGAAGCCTGAATCTCGACAGTATTGTCAGCGGCGACTGCATAATCCGCTGGGTCAGTCGATAAGGCCTGTGCGGCCAGCTCATTACTGACACCCACATTTTCAACCGTTTCAACGGCGATTTCAGTTGGAACAGACTCCGGCACAGGCGTAGCCACCGGCACATCCACTGCGTCGCGATAGGCTGCTGCCAATACCCGGGCATCACCCTCTGCAGGCAAACGCAATTGCTGCCCGACAGCCAGGCGATCTGGATTACTCAAACCGTTCACTCGCAGAATATCGGTCTCACTGACGCGATAACGACGTGCGATTGAGGAAATGGTATCCCCCGGCCGGACGGCATACGCGGCACCGGGGACCACAGGCGCCGGTTCTGCCGCCGCCAGTGTTTGCGTAATCATATTGGTGTCATGTGGCAGCAATAACTGTTGGCCGACGCGAATACGGTGTGCATCGGTCAACTGATTGAGTGACACCAACTGGGCAACCGAGGTATTAAAACGGGTAGCAATGCCGGACAGACTGTCACCACGCTGAATGGTGTAATTCACATCAGGTGTCTGAAACGCATACAGTTGACCGCTTGGGATACGATTGACCAGTGACGCCAAAGACCCATTGATTGAATGCTTCTGAATTTTGAGTTTGTAACCTTTAGGGATGCGTTTTCCGCCCTCCCACACCACTGGGCGCAGCGCTGGATTGTCAAACTTGAGCTGCTCCATGGTGACACCCAGACTGCCTGCCAGCACATCAGCCTCAACATACGCTTGCAGTTCCATTTCCTCATACTCAGGCGCAGGATCGAGGTGTAGCAGTCCAAACAAGGCCTGCGCCTGACGCTCCAGATCCAGCACGGCCAGAAACTGCGGGTAAAAATTGCGTCCGGCAAAACCGAACGATGCGCCTTTGTAGCGCAGAATAATCTGCCCGATATCGTCAGTACCCAATTCGCGTTTGGCGCGTGCCAGACCGCCAGCTCCATGATTGTAGGCTGTTAATGCCAGCGGCCAACTGCCCAGCAGACTGTAGTTATATTCCAGCAGGCTCATGGCCGCGTAAGTCGCGGCGTAAGGATCCATTCGTTCGTCAACAATATGATCAATCCGCATAAATCGTTGACCAGTGGAGCGGATAAATTGCCACATGCCGGCGGCATTGGCGTGTGAATACGCCCCCGGATGAAAAGATGATTCAACGTGCGGCAAGGCACCGAGTTCAACCGGCAGACCACGCTCACGGGCAACTCGTTCAATATGTTCACGGTAAGCGCCGGACCGAATAAGCCCCTCTACAAACCGATCAGACTGCCCGAGCTGGAAACGCACATTGGTAACGGCTGCCGCCAGACGGGTATTACTGACACTCGGGCCACCCCAGGCATCGAGCACTTCCTGCTGCGTCAGCGTCAGCCCCGTGCGCTTGCCACTGGCCAGAATTTGCAGGTCTTCCTGTATACGGCGACGGAACCCCTCAATCTGCTCACGGTTAAAATCAACGCGCCGGTAAATCACCGACAAATCCTCGGCATCGTGCAAAAACCCGCTATCGGTATCAACTTCGGTATATACACGCGTCCAGAATTTGATAGCCGGTTCGATTTCTGGTGGGCGGGGAAATAAGGGATTACGATCAGTGTTGTATAACGAAGGTGTATCCTGAGCGATGGACTTTGCACCAAAAGTAAAGGTAAAAGCGAATAAAAACAGTATGATAAAGAAGAGACTGACACCACGTAGGCTTATTTTTACTGAGCTCATAGTCAGACTGATCCGGACAAACCAAAGGAGGAATAAAAAGTTGTGGAGTGATCTTGCCTTTGCTCTCCCGCAGTGTCAACTAGACTCGGGATTTCGCTTGTACAACATACAAAGACTTACTCTATACTGCGCTCCCCGTTTCCGGATGAGCATCTCTGATGAGCGAGAATAAAAAACTGGCGAAGGCCAGCCTCGAGTCTCTGTATCGCATTTTCACCGTACCAGAAGCTCCGGAATCCACTTTAGGACGCATTGACCAATCGATCTCCCAGAACCTGACCGGGTTTCTGCAGGAGCATATTGTTGCTGCCGAGCGCAGTTTGGCCGACATCGAGCGCGATTTTTCCGACCCGCATATCCCGGAACAACCCACGTTTGTCTCCGACCAGATTCAGTTTGTGCTGGACAAACTGGTCGCCCAGTCAGTGCACATCTCTGCGCCCAGTTTTGTCGGGCATATGGCATCGGCTTTGCCTTATTTCATGTTGCCGCTGTCGCGCATCATGATGGCCTTGAATCAGAATCTGGTTAAGGTAGAAACCTCCAAGGCGTTTACGCCAATGGAGCGTCAGGTGATTGGCATGATCCACCACTTGATTTACCAGCAGGATGATGACTTTTACAGCAAATGGATGCATGACCGGGCCTATGCGCTGGGCAGCTTCTGCTCGGGCGGCACCATCGCCAACCTGACCGCACTGTGGGCGGCGCGCAACAATGTCCTCGCCCCGCGCGAGGGATTTGCTGGCATCGGGCAGGAAGGCCTGATGGCAGGCATGCAACACTACGGCTACAACGGACTCGCGGTGGTAGTGTCAGAGCGTGGTCATTACTCGCTGGGCAAAGCCGCAGACATTCTGGGTATTGGCCGACGCTCGTTGATCCCGGTGGAAACTGACGCGCATAACAAGGTGCGGACGGATTTGCTGGCACGCAAATGTGACGAACTTGCCGCCAAAAATATCAAAGTGATGGCCCTGGTCGGGATCGTTGGCACCTCTGAAACGGGCAGTGTAGATCCACTGAATGTTATTGCTGACATTGCTCAGGAGCGCCAGATTCACTTCCATGTGGACTCTGCATGGGGCGGACCCACTTTATTCTCAAACACTTACCGGCCACTTTTAAAAGGCATCGAACGTGCTGACTCCGTTACGCTGGATGCTCATAAACAACTTTATGTGCCCATGGGCGCAGGCATCTGTGTGTTCAAGCGCCCTGAGACGCTGTCCAATGTTGAGCACCACGCGGAATACATTATTCGCAAAGGCTCCAAAGACCTGGGCAGCCATACGGTGGAAGGTTCTCGCCCGGGCATGGCAATTCTGGTGCACTCCGGGTTGCACATCATCGGTCGTCAGGGTTACGAGTTATTGATTGACCAGGGCATTCAGAAAGCCCGTAGTTTTGCGGAAATGATCAAGGCCAATGCCGACTTTGAACTGATCAGCGAACCGGAACTGAACATTCTCACCTACCGCTATGTACCCGCGGATATTCAACGTGCCTTGCTCGATGCACCGCCAAGTTTGCGCAGTGAGGTCAACGACCAGTTGAATGTGCTGACCAAGCGCATTCAGAAAACGCAACGTGGTCATGGCCGTTCATTTGTGTCACGCACCAAGTTGAATCCGGTTAAATACGGGCGTGATCCGGTGATTGTGTTCAGAACCGTGCTGGCAAACCCGCTGACAACCATAGAGATTCTGCGCGACATGCTGATTGAGCAGCAGGAGATTGTGAAGGAGCCGCAGATTCAAAGTTTGATCAAACAAATACGCAATACGTTTTGTGGTTGCTGACTACGGCGATATTTCAGGGTGCTGAATCTCACCTTGAACTACGCCCGGCCACTGTCGGATTGTTCCTGAAGACGACGCTGGTGGGGCGTGTACCGGACAACCCATCAAAGTGAGAGTCTGAGACTGAGTACAGAATTAGCCTGTTGAGCGTCAAACATCGGAAAAGCCAAACTTTTCTCAGTCTGCGAAAAAACATTTGTTGTCAAAAGCATTTCGGCATGCGCAGTAATTTGCCAGGCAAGCTCTACGTCCAATTCATAACGATCAATCAGCAATGGGGCGTTCTCTACCTTGGTCCGACTGAAACTTGGACCCACTCTCAGGTATAGATTCTGAAATAACGACCACGCACCACCCAAAAAGATATTCTCGTCAAAGATACCACCTGAAGCAGGTATATTGGTTTCGTGGAATCGTCGGTTGGCAGCAAACACCAGCGCAAGCTTGTCACTCACCGCATAATTTACGATAGCGCTTCCGACCCAGGCGTTTTTGATATCTGGGATGCTTGCACTTCTGAACCGTTGCGAAAACTGGAATACATCCACATCGCCAGAAAATTTACCCACTTCATATTCGGCACCAATGCCATACCGATTTTCGTCGGAATTTCGCTCTGCCAAAGATGGCATTGAACTGGATTCATAACGAACCGACTGCGTGCCACCAAACACAAACACCCTGCCCCAGCTCACAGTCTGGCCAGCCAGCACAATATAGTCCCGCTCCGATCTGTCGAGCGAGTCATTCTGGAAACCGGTCGAGCTGATGGATTCAATCTTGTCATTGCGAGCCATGACATTGGTAAAGAATCGGGTATTGTCAAATTCGAATATTGCTTCAGTTCTCAGGTTTTTTTCCAGACCACTGGTAAAGCTGTTGAGCTGTTCAGACTGAGTTTTGCCCAATACATCCTCTTCATCAATCAGCAATAAGCGCAGATTGGTGAGCTCAGAGGTAACAAATCGGCCAAAAACTGTTGCTCTGGTCGCATCCAGATCCATGTCCTGATAAGCATCGTCACGAAAATCCTGTGAGTAATGCTCCAGAGTGCCAATCAACAGGTGACGTTCACCGCTCGAGGTCAATGTTGACGAGAGCGTCACTTGTGACGATTCCGACCCCAGATGACTTGCATCACGATAGACATTGTTTGTTGTCATCAAACCGGCGGTCACATCGGCATCCAGATGCAGGGACCCAAGGGCCTTGCCTGAGGGCTGAGGAAAACCCTCAGGAACCGGGATGTCTTCGAATAACACATTTTGTGCAATCACACTTTGTGCGAGACAAGCCAGCAGTGGCACAACGACAACGTTGAGGGTTGTTTTCATGGATTGCGCAGTCTCTCGGGACAAATTAAGTTAAGGAAGGCAGGCCGTATTCGGTGCGGCAATGCCCACCGTGTAAAACAATATCATGCGCTTTTTTTA
>JAUSPW010000289.1 GCA_030652635.1 Pseudohongiella sp.
TTAACCCGATTTTTGTTGAAGACGAGCAGTATCAATGGGGAGGTAAACGCCGAGGCCTGCGAATTGTCGCGATCGTTATATCATGCGTGATTGTTATTACACTGATTGTGTTTTTTGCAACACAATCAGTGTAGAGCCAAGCGCCAAGGAACGTACTGGCAAAAAACCGGCAAAAAAAAGCAGGCTGAATAATTCAACCTGCTTTTTTTTCTAACAAACCTTCCTTGTAGATCAACCTACATTAAAATACGCAGGCGACGTCGGGGCATCAACAGCAGGTTTTAGCACTTCGCTGTACAAGAAAAAATCTGTCAGCACGGCTCGCAAATGAATGGATGCATTCAAATTGTCAATCAACTCTGAACTCATGCGCGGCTGCGCCAGCACAAAATTTATCGCTGCGCTGGCTTTGCGAACGTCTTCCGCAATCACCTGTTCATAGGCATCGGAGCTGTCTTTGAGTGCCGCTGACACAATGGCCATGGCTGTCGCCATTTCTTGCAGAGTTGGCCGTGCATGAGGCGTCGGAGATTCAGATTCAATATGTGGCGGCCGCCCTTGAGCGGCGTACGCCAGCAGAAACTCATAACCTGATTCTACAGCCTCGATTTCTTTCTCGAGATCTTTAACGTCGGTCAATTTCACACCTTCCATTTATCAGTATCGTGGTTCTCTTTCATTTCAGCTTCAGAGATCCAACCTTTGATCATGGAGCGAGTATAAAAAATCTTCTCCGGCCGGACAGCGAAGTAGATATGAATAGCGGTAAATGCAATCAGCGACAATGTTGCCAGACCGTGCAGCAGGAACATCAGACCCAACTGGCCTTCGTCTTGTACTGCCTGACGTGTCGTGAAAGGCGTGTTGATATTCATCAGCAGGATTACACCAGTGACAATCACCAGCAACACCAGGACAGTCATTGCCCAATGCATGCCTTTCTGTTCAAAGGAGTACTTGCCTGGCTTGCGGCTCTCATCAAAAGGCTCTGCGAAATCCGCAGGCGTCATGATCATCGACTTGAAGTCCTGCCAGAACGATGCACGGATGATGTGGAAAATCACCACAAACGTCAGCAACAGACCGGCAATCCAGTGAATGTCCAGCCAAGCGAAGTGAATGCCAATAATCGGCATGACACCCGTGGCGATCAACACCAGCACAGAACCGGCCATGATCCAGTGGAACGCCCTGTCGATGGCATCGTGGCGATTGATTTTGCGGCCTTCAGAAGAAGGTTTGGCTTTTTTCTTGGCCAGTGCCGCCATAAAAATAGCGTGACCTGCCAGTAGTACCAGAATGGCGACGGCGACTACCCAGAGCAGATCCCAAGCCACACCCAGGATAACTTCGTCACCCCATACATCTCTTTTATAACGAACGATTTCCATGCGATATCCCCTCTGCTATGAAGCTATTGTTTTTGTAGGTGCGTTCCCGACACCTTGCGCCAGATGCTGCCAACCGTATTCTGCTAATCGTACTCCAGACCCTCTGCGTACGCAGTTATGACCAATACCAAGTATCAGGATTCAGGCAGGCCGTCCTGACTCTTGTTTATTGACAGGGGTTTAGGGTGATTTTTCCGTGAAAGGAAGAGTAATCCAGCTATTCACATTTATCAAGCTGCCCCGCTTTTCCGCTACATATCGTCACGCTTTGTAGCGCGGCTTGACATATTTGTGTTCGGTGTTATTGTGTCCAGCCCCCGTAAAACAGCGCACCATGTTTTACGACAGTCCGGCCAGTCCCGGACGCGCCGTTCCCGGGGTGCAGGCCGATTCACTGAGCCGTGTCAAATCAATAACTTCTAAATTCACGCATCTCCCTGTTGGCAATGCTGCACGATGCATTTTGTTGCAGGGAGCGTTGACGGTCACAGAACCGGAAACAATATAACGAATTAGCGAGACTTAGCGACAATGACTGATCAAGCCCAATCCCACCACAAGTTTGGCTTTCCGCAGAAGACCGGTCTTTATGATCCGGCAAACGAGAAGGATTCCTGCGGCGTAGGTTTCGTCGCAGACATCAAGGGCCGTCCCAGTCACCAGATTATGCTGGATGCCTACCACCTGAATTCGCGCATGGATCACCGTGGCGGCTGCGGTTTCGAAGCCAACACTGGCGATGGCGCGGGTATCTTGATGGCCTTGCCGCACTCTTTCTTCGCAAATATCGCGCTGAAAGATATGAATACAACGCTGCCCGGTGCCGGCAAATATGCGGTCGGCAACATCTTTCTGCCACAGATCAGCAAAGAGCGTGAATTCTGTCGCGACATCATCAATCACATCATCGCTGAAGAAGGCCAGACACTGATTGGCTGGCGACTGGTGCCTGTTGACCCTGTTGGTGCCGATGTTGGTCCGGCAGCCAGAACTGCACAGCCTGCGATCGAGCAGCTCTTTATTGGCGCCGCCGACGGCCTTGCTCAGGACGAATTCGAGCGCAAGCTGTACGTCATTCGCAAACGTTTTACGCACAGACTGCGTGGCGACAGTTCGCTCAGCGAAGCCAAAATGCTGTACGCCTGCAGCCTGTCAACCAAAGTGATTGTATATAAAGGTATGCTGACACCTGGTCAGCTGTTCCCGTTCTACCGAGACCTGACCAACAACACCTGTGAAACCCACATGGCGATGGTGCACTCACGGTTCAGCACCAATACCTTCCCGTCATGGGATCGCGCGCAGCCCAATCGTTTTATGAGCCACAACGGCGAGATCAATACGCTGCGCGGCAACGTAAACCAAATGGTTGCACGCGAAGGCATGTTGTCCAGCCCATTGTTTGGCGACAAAATCAGTGATCTGTTCCCGATCATTGATGCAGATTGCTCGGATTCAGGCTCGTTTGATTCCGTGCTTGAATTTATGCTGCTGTCCGGGCGGTCGCTGCAAGAATCCGTGATGATGATGATTCCGGAAGCTTGGCAATCCGACGTTAATATGAACGGCGACAAAAAAGCCTTCTATGAATTCCACTCCGCATTGATGGAACCATGGGACGGCCCGGCATCTATTGTGTTCTCGGATGGCCATTACATTGGCGCCGTACTTGACCGAAACGGCCTGCGACCCAGCCGTTATTACGTCACACACGATGACAAAGTCATCATGGCCTCTGAGGTTGGCGTGGTTCACGTTGATCCTGCTAACGTCAAACTGAAAGGTCGTCTGCAACCCGGCAAAATGTTCCTGCTGGATTTTGAAGAAGGACGGCTGATCCCCGACGAAGAGCTGAAAGCGAGCATTGCCGCTAAACGCCCCTATGGCGAATGGCTTGCACAGCAGCGTATTACGCTTGACCAGCTTGCCGACGGCAGCGAAGAACACTCTCTGGATTCGGAAAACGTGTTTGCACGCATGCAGGCCTTTGGTTACACCACTGAAACCATGCAATTTATGCTGCTACCAATGATCACAGAAGCACGTGATCCGCTGGGCTCCATGGGCAATGACTCCGCGTTGGCGTGTCTGTCCGACAAACCCCGCATGATTTATGACTACTTCAAGCAGTTGTTT
>JAUSPW010000293.1 GCA_030652635.1 Pseudohongiella sp.
TACATAAATGCTTTGGCGTGCCGGAAATCCTTGCTGCCACTGCCTTCAATCATATAAGTCGCCAATGTCCAGGGACTTCCGGAAAAACCTATCAATGGCACTGATCCGTTCAGTTCGCGTCGGATCAGCGACACTGCATCGGTGACATAACTCAGATCGCGGGCAACGTCTGGTATTGGTAATTGTGCAACATCTGCTGCCGTGCGAATGGTCTTACGAAAGCGCGGGCCTTCTCCCTCGGAAAAATACAAACCCAGCCCCATTGCGTCCGGAATAGTCAAAATATCCGAGAACAAGATGGCCGCATCCATGGCATAACGCCGCAGTGGCTGCAAGGTCACTTCACAGGCAAGCTCGGGCGATTGACACAGGCTCATGAAATCACCGGCTTTTTGTCGGGTGGCGCGGTACTCGGGCAAATATCGGCCAGCCTGGCGCATCATCCATATCGGCGTCACATCAACGGGCTGTCCAGTTAATGCTCTGAGAAATCTGTCATTTTTTAGTGCGGCCACAGGCAGCTCCTTAACACGTGCGAAATAATCAAACAGTTTAAATTTAACAACACAGGCTGTTGCCGGCACTCAGTGTCTGCTCAAGCAGCGCTGGCGGGATATCAGACTCGATAACGGCATGCCCAATACTCTTCATCAACACAAATCGGATCCTGCCGGACTGCACTTTTTTGTCCACAGACATCAGTTCCATAAACTGATGGGGCGTCATCATGGCTGGGGGTGCAACGGGTAATCCGGTTCGCTCAATCAGGGCACGTGCTCGCGCTGCATCGGCAGAACCCAGCCAACCCAAGCGACAGGACAAATCTGCTGCCATCACCATACCTGCGGCAACTGCTTCCCCATGTAACCAGGTGCCATAACCCATGGCAGCTTCAATGGCATGACCAAAGGTATGACCGAGATTCAGCAAGGCGCGCAAACCACCCTCTTTTTCGTCCGCAGCAACAATGCGCGCTTTTTCTTCACAACAAATTCTGACTGCATAGGCCAGTTTATCGGCATCACGCGCCAGCAAGGCATCCATATTCGATTCGAGCCACTCAAAAAATGCCGCGTTACCCAGCAAGCCGTATTTGATCACTTCTGCTAAACCTGCCTGTAATTCTCTCAAAGGCAATGTGGACAGCACGTCTATGTCGGCCAGCACACACTGTGGCTGATAAAACGCGCCAATCATGTTTTTGCCCAGCGCATGATTCACCCCGGTTTTGCCACCAACGGAGGAATCTACCTGTGACAACAAGGTAGTGGGTATCTGGATAAAGTTGACGCCTCGCTGATAAACAGCTGCTGCAAATCCGGCCATATCACCCGTGACACCTCCACCCAAGGCGATCACTGTTGTTCCGCGCTCATGTCGATTACGTAACAACTGATCAAAGATCAGATTCAGCGTCTCGAGCGTTTTGGTGTGCTCACCATCCGGCAGCACAATCACGTCGCAGTGTTTACCAGTCAGGGTTGATTGAAGCTTTTCAAGATACAGGGGAGCAACCACGTCATTGCTGACAATCAGCACCTGCTGGCCGCTGATATAAGGCAGCAACAGATTCTCGCGCGTCAACACACCGGATCCGATATAGATAGGGTAACTACGATCCCCGAGTTCAACTGTCAGCGTTTGCATGGTGTCCGGTTCCGGTCAGTAGACTGTTTCAGCTTTCAGCGCCTGCCTCTGGAATGACAGTCAGGTGCTGAAGAATCTCATTGACCACAGCGCGAGGGCCGCGGCGGCTGGTATCTATTGTGATATGGGCTGTTTCTATATAAAACGGCTCTCTGATTTTCATCAATTCGCGAATTCTGGCCTGGGGATCAGCGGTTTGCAGAAGCGGACGATTACGATC
>JAUSPW010000304.1 GCA_030652635.1 Pseudohongiella sp.
ATGGCATTCATGGTGTGGTGTGACATATGGCAATGTAATGGCCAATCGCCTGGCACGGCAGTGAATTCCAGATCGCGCGTCTGGCCCACACCCACAATCTCAGTTACTTCTTTGCGCCATTGGTTCTGTGGCCAGCGTCCACCATCTGAACCGGTGACCTCAAACTGCACGCCATGCATGTGCATAGGATGATTCCACATCGACAGGTTGCCAATTCTGACGCGCACCCGTTCACCCGTCTGAGCCACGAGAGAATCAATCGCTGGAAAAACCCGGCTGTTGATGGTCCACAGATCAAACTCAGTCATGATGGAAGGATCAGGCCGGAAAGTACCCGGATGAATGGCCCAGTTATGCAGAAGCAGGGCATAGTCCCTGTCCACGGGGTTTGCATCCGGTACGCGTGGATGAATGATAAACATGCCCATCATGCCCATGGCCATCTGTATCATTTCATCAGCATGCGGATGGTACATGTGAGTGCCATGCTGTTTGAGTGGAAACTCATAGACCCAGGTTTCACCGGGCTTGATAGAAGGCTGGGTGAGGCCTGCCACACCGTCCATGCCAAAGGGCAACAGCAGACCATGCCAGTGCACAGTAGTCGGTTCGCGCAGTTTATTGGTCACATAAATGCGCACCAAGTCACCTTCGACGGCCTCGATAGTGGGGCCAGGTGTGCTGCCGTTATATCCCCAGGCTTTGATACGCGTGCCCGGCGCAAACTCATGATCGACCTCTTCAGCAATCAAGTGAAACTCTTTCACGCCGTCACGAATACGCCAGGGCAGGGAGCGAACGTTGGGTGTAATGACGGGCACAAAACTGTGTGTGCCACCCGTTGTTGATTGCGGGTTTTCAGATAGATTTGGCAACGGTGCTGCTGTTTGGGCTGAGGCATTTGTGGTTGCCAGTTTTCCTGCCAGCACGCTGGCGGCTCCGCCAAGCAATAATTGTCGTCTGTTGATCATTCTGTGACTCCTGAATTTGAGTGCCAATCCTGACTACCTGCAAGGTTTTCCAGCGTTGATCGGGCCCGCCAGTATTGTTCGATGGCGTCAACCTGCCGGAGTTTTGCATCCAGCACCCGGTCTGCAACGGCCAATAAGTCGAAAGTCCCACGCAGCATAAAATTGTATTCCAGCACACTTAAAGCCATCATGCGCTGGTAGCGGGGGAGTTCATCTTGTGTAAGTAAATCAACTTGTTGCAGGCTGCTTTGGATGTCCAGTAACGCGTTTTGAATCTGCGATGCTGTCTGTTCAATCAACAGTTGCTGTTGATTGAGAGTACGCTGCATGCGCCCTTGCAAAACAGCGAGTTCCGCATCGCCCTTATCAAAGACGGGAGGTGCCAATGACAATCCAAAGCCAAGCTGACGTTCGCCACTGCTTTTGCGTTCAGTAACAAGTTCCACACCGGATTGCCGGAGGCCGATCTGGCGTAAGGCGAGGGCCCATGCGTCCTGATTCTTTTGTTGTTCTTTTGCCAATAACAACAAGGCTGGCTGATGTTGTTGTGCGAGTTCCAGCACACTGGTGGTTTGTCTGGCAATGGACTCCGACAGTATTGGTTCAACCTCTGGCAATTGATCGGGCAAAGAGATCGCTGCTACATGCGTCAATCCCAGCATCAACTGCAAATCGCTGGCTTTTTTATCAGCCTGCAGTTGCGCCTGTATGTGTTGCGCGCGTCGCTGTGCAGCAATGCTTTGACTGCCAAGCAACTCCAGTTCGCTGATGTTGCCGGCATCAAACAGCAATTGCGCAAAGTCAGCGGCTACCTTGGC
>JAUSPW010000308.1 GCA_030652635.1 Pseudohongiella sp.
CCCCAGACTCATCAGGTTGGCACTGTCGCGGGTCTGCCCCATGCCGGTAATGGTCATTAACCTAGCTATCGGAATCACCGCGGCTGTCAGAATCGCCGCACGGATATTGCCGAGCAGCAAAAACAACACGGCAATTACCAACAGTGCGCCTTCGAGCAGGTTTTTCTGCACTGTCTGAAGGGTTTTGTCGACCAGCGTGGTGCGGTTATACACGGCGGTTGCGCTGATGCCCGGTGGCAGACTGGCCTGAATTTCCTGCAAACGAATGGCGGTGTTATTGGCGACTTCACGGCTGTTTTCACCTATCAGCATAAACACCGTGCTCATCACCACTTCCTGGCCATCTTGTGTAGCGGCGCCTGAGCGTAACTCCTGACCAACAGTAACGTCGGCCACATCACCGACGCGCACGGGCACGCTGTCGCGTTGCGTGATGACAACATTACGCAAATCATCCAGTGTGTTGGCTTGGCCGGGTACACGCATCAACAACTGTGAGCCGTTATTCTCGATGAATCCAACGCCGCGATTGCTGTTGTCACGTTGTAGTGCATCAAATACGTGTGCGCTGCTAACGCCATAAGCCAACAATTTCGCAGCGTCAGGTGCCACCAGAATTTCTTTTTTGAAACCGCCGATGGGGTTCACTTCCACAACGCCGGGCACGCGTAACAACTGCGGACGAATAATCCAGTCATGCACACTGCGCAAATCAGTGGGAGTCACCGGCGAACCATCTGCATTGGTGGCACCGGGTTCGGCGTTGACTGTGAACATAAAAATTTCACCCAGTCCGGTGGCAATGGGCCCCATTGCCGGCTCCAGTCCTTCTGGCAAATCGCTGCGTGCGGCCGCAATGCGCTCACTGACTTGCTGGCGCGCAAAATAAATGTCGGTACCGTCTTCAAATACGGCTGTGACCTGCGACAGCCCATAACGCGAAACCGAACGTGTGTAAGATAGACCGGGCATGCCACTCATGGCGTTTTCCAGCGCAAAGGTAATGCGCTGTTCCACTTCCAGTGGGGTATAACCGGGTGCCGGTGTATTCACCGCCACCTGAACGTTGGTGATATCCGGCACCGCGTCGATGGGCAGGCGATTGAAATTCCAGATCCCCAATGCAATCAGCATCAGGGTCAGCACCAGAATCAGGCCGCGACGGGCCAACGAAAAATCAATGATGGATGCAAGCATGATGGTTCCTTAGTGGTCGTGGGATGCGCCGTCTTTTTCGACATCTGCTTTCAGGATGTAGCTGTTTTCGGTGACATAACGTGTCCCCGGTTCCAGTCCACCCAGTATCTCCACCCACTCTTCGGATTGCCGTCCTATCTCCAGCATACGCACTTCAAACTCATCACCGATTTGTGCATACACCACAGTAAAGTCCCGAAACGCCTGCAGACCGACACGTTTCACGGCCAGTGGCACTTCATGTTGTGCAATTTGTATGTCGGCTTCAACCCAGGTGCCGGTACGCAGTGTGCCCTCCGGGTTGTCGAGTAGCACGCGGGCGGTCACCGCCTGATTGGCGGCGATATCCGGCATAATGCGGGCAATCGCCCCCTCTAAAGGGGTTTCACTCAGTGAGGAATGAATACTTACCGGGTAACCCACATCAATGCGCGCCAGATCGGCGGGGAATACCGATAGATCGGCCCACACGCTGGACGTGTCGGTGATGGTGAACAGTTCGCGTCCTGTGGTCTGTTCGCCAGCGATGGCATTACGCGCAGTGATCACACCACTGATCGGTGCAGCAAGGTGGTATGAGGTCAGACTCTGATTGCTTTCGATGGTGGCCAGTCGGTCGCCGGCATTGACACGGTCGCCGAGGGCAACAGCAACTGATTCAATTTCACCATCGAAGCGCGCCGTGACATGGCTGATGCCGTCGGTGTTGGCCACGATGCGGCCGTAGACCGGAATGGTCTCATCGATGATGGCCGGGCCGGCAATTTCCGTTTCAATGCCAAGTGCCGCAACCACGGCGGGTTCGATCAAAGTACGCCCTTCAAAACTGTCATACGACCAGCGATGCGTGCTGTTGTTGTGGATTGCGGTGACTGCCACGCTGAATGAATGCGGTTCATAAATCACCCTATCCCCGCGCAGGGCATCACCCGTCGGCGTGAAATTAATATCGTCCACCACACCTCCGAGGCGCGTGAGTTTGACATTCATATCCAGCGCAGACGGATCAACAGGCTGACCCGCCATGGTCGCCCACGCGCGATATTCGGGTGGTACGCCGGTTTCAAAAATTGTCAGCTCCAGCATAAAGTCACCGCTGCGAAGCAGACGGCCATTATTGGGGCCACGTTCGTCCGTCAGTGTGCCATCATCAATAGTGGGCGCAGTGGCTACCGGGCCTGTTGGGTCTGTGCAGGCTGACAACAGCAGCGCCAGGAAAAAAGCCGTGGCAGATCGCAGCGGCAGGGTTTTAAACAGGTTTGTTCTTGAATACATGGTCAGCCTCATTGTGCAGATGCAGCTTGCGCCACGCGCATGCCGGTCAAACGTTCAATTTCAATAATGTTCTGATGCGCCAATACACTGGCCTCCAGCAATTGTTGGCGCGCTTGCAGCAAATCGTCCTGCACCTGCAGCCACTCCATATAACTGGAGCCGCCAAGTTCATAGGCGCGGCGCACTTCTGTCAGCGCCTCTTCATAGGCGGGAATGACATCACTACGTAGCAGACTGGCGACATGCAAACTGTGTTCGAGCTCCTGATGAAACAAAAACAGCGCCGTCATCACGCGGATACGCGCTGCTTCCTGCTGCGCCGCTGACTGTTCCAGTCGTACGCGCACTTCTTCGATTCGACCCTGATTCAGATTGCCGCGATTTAAGGGAATGGTGACACCTGCCACAAATCCCATGTCGGAGCTGCTCTCAATGCGTCTTACACCGGCGTTAAAACGCCAGAGGGCATTGCGCTGCGCCTGTTCCAGTTGCAGCGTGCTTTCGTACAAACGTTGTTCGGACAAGAAACGCGACAGGTCGGGATTTTGTTCGATACGTGTTTCCAGTGTGGAAAAAGGCTCAATCATAGGCAATTGCATCAGATCGCCGGCAACTTCGCTGAACGGTGGATTTAGCTCTGCCCATTGTGCTGCAAGCCGGTGATAAAACCCGACCAGTTCATGACTGAGATCTTCATGCTCCAGTTCACGCATGGAAAGCTCGGCGCGTGCCCGCGCCAGATCGGAACGCGGCGCGGTGCCGGCCGTCACGCGTTGGGTGATGGTGGCCACGGATTCTTCTGCCAGCGCAATGGCCTGTTCTGCCAGTTGCAAGCGCGCCTGGTTGGCCAGCGCCTGCGTGTAATAACGCGCCGTTTGTGCTGCCGCATCCAGACGCATCACTTCCGCCTCGCTGGCCAGCACCAGTGAGCCGGTGCGTGCGGCATCAATACGTCGCTGACGCAGTTGGCCTTCCAGGACCCAGGTGATGCTGATCGTGGTCTGTGCGCCGGACAGTGCCTGTGCCACACCGGTGCCAAGCACATCCTCAATAGTAATGTTGAGTTCAGGTCTGGGTGACAGCCCGGCCTGCAGAATCACACTGTCTTGCGCCCGCATCTCGTAGCCCAGCGCCTGCAGATCGGGGTTGTTGGTGAGTGTGTTACTGATGGCCTGTTCCAGCGTGATGGGTTCGGCGGCGGATGACAGTGAAGGGCACAGCACTACCAGTACGGTTGTCAGTGTGATTCTGGTAAACACCCAACCGCATCGGGTTGCTGAAAATTTTAACATCGTCGCAGCCGCTAGCCGGGTAACATCGGCGGTGCCCTTAAAGTAATTTTTCATTGTTCTGTAACCCAAGGTCTAATCTTCTGAACCAACACACCCAATTGTCTGCTAGGACAGTGGTGATGAATTGGACTGAAATAAAACTGTCAGACGAGGCGGTCAGCCCCGTGAATTACAGGGTGTTGGGCGGAGGTACAGCGGGAGCGTAACTGAGTGAGCGATGGCCGTTGCGGTAGGGCGTGGCCGGATGGGGTTCTGTATTGTGAAAGTCGAACGCGAACGTGACAGGTACATCCATATTCAATTGAATGCTGATGCTGTGATTATGCTGATGTTCGTGGAATTCGATGCCGCCGTCTGGTTGGGCCGGGCTGTGGTGGTCGTGCGCGTGCTCAAGGTCATCGTGATGATCATGCACATGTTGATGCAGATGGTCATGCGGAATGGCTTTGCCAAACGGATGCAGTTCATCCGGCATGGCTGCAGCCTCAATGGCGCCAAACGCCAACGAGTAATGCATCACCAGTATGAGAGCCAACACCACTTTGCGGAACACAATCCAATCTCGGCAGGGTCAATGGCTCAGACTCTAGCACCGCCATCCACAATGGGTCAAACGCTGTCTGGTGGCCAACTGCAATTTACACAAGCTCTCTGGCGGTAAGACGTCGGGATAACAGACTGCTCAGCAACATCAGCAACGCAATGTACACATAAAACGGAATATGAAGCTCATCGTCATGTGAAGGCGCGGCTGAACCCATGATGACCTCGGTTTGTGCCTGTCGACCGTCGTTGTCAGTGGCGGTCAGCTGGTAACGTGATGTGCTGTCACCGCTGAACGCAAACCAGCCTTGATCGTCGGTGCGCAGGAACTCAATGCGTTGGGTATTCAGGTCGAATACCTGAATTTCCAGATCCGCCACCGCATCGTCGCCCGCTGTTTCGTCAGCCGCAATCAGCCGTCCCATGACCTGATCGATGTCGGTGAAGACTTCAAAGGACGGCGCTGAACGCTGTCGCAGATCGTTAACATAACCATTCAGCTGAAAAACCAGCAGGCCGGCGCCGGCGATGACGAGGGCGGTATTGCATGCCTTGCTGATCATCGGCCAGGTCTTGACCTGCTGCCAACTGCGGATCGCCACCGCCATGATCATCAGCGCAATAATCTGCCCGACTTCCACGCCCAGATTAAAAATCAGGATTTTTCCCAGCAAGTCGGGATCATCCGCCAGTGTCACCGCCTGCAAACGTGCCGACAAGCCAAAGCCGTGAATCAGGCCAAATATAAACACCATCACCAGCAGGTTGGGCGCGTTAAACCCCAGCCAGCGCTTAAAACCATTGAGGTTTTCAAAGCCTTTATATGCAACGGTGACAGCAATGACAGCGTCAATCAGGTAATGGTTGGCGGTAATCCCGGCAAACGTTGCAAAGATCAGCGTGACGGTGTGCCCCAAGGTAAACGCTGTCACAAACATAAAGATATCGCGCAGTCGCGTCAGGAAAAACATCACACCCAGCAAAAACAGCAGATGGTCATAACCACTCAGCATGTGTTCGGCACCAGTCCACATGACATTCAGAAATCCGCCTTCAGCCATGCGGTCGCGCGCGATATCGGTCATGTCGTGGGCAAATGACAGCGAAGGCATTAGTGCCGCAGCGAGCAACAAAAGATAGCCGACAAGATGGTTGGCAAGAGCGGTCCGCAAACTGAGAAGATCGTGTGACATAAGTGGCATCATCAGGGTCTGGTTAATTCAGGAAAGCACGGATTACAGCAGAATGACGCTGACCGTGCAATCAGTCGGGCAGCGTCGTAAAATGCCAACCTTAGATGAAACTACCGGGGAAGTTCATGTCGCAGTTCAAATCCGATGCCGAATCAGATCAGCCGGAATCCAACGTGTCAGATTATTGTCAGCGCTTTCTGTTTTCCGATGCCGATGTGCGCGGAGAAATCGTGCGCCTGTCGCGCAGCTATACAGATACTGTTAACAACCATGCTTACCCGCCTGCGGTGCGCAAATTGCTGGGTGAGTTTCTGGCCGCAGCGGCCTTGTTGGGCTCTACCATCAAGTATGACGGCCGGCTGGTGCTGCAAGTACGCGGGGATGGCGAGTTAACGCTGATCATGTCCGAGTGCACCAGTGAAGGTGCACTGCGTGGCATTGCCCGTTATCAGCAGGTGCCTCAGTTACACGATTTTGATGCGTTAACCGGCAACGGCGTATTGGTTATCACCGTGGATTCACGGCATGCGGATACCTATCAGGGCATTGTGTCGCTGGAAGGAGGCTCGCTGGCGGCTTCATTAAAGACCTATTTTGAACAGTCCGAGCAACTGCAATCCTGGTTCTATTTTGCTGCCGATGAACAGCAGGTCTGTGGTTTTATGCTGCAGCAACTGCCCTCCGCGCGCTTCACTGACAGCGACGAGCGGGCGCAATCGTGGGAGCATTTGCTGGCGCTGGGGCAAACCATTACCCCCACTGAGCTGCATGAGCTCAGCAACGAGGATCTGTTACATCGACTCTACCATCAGGAAAAAGTTGAACTGTTTACGCCTCGCGCCTTCCACTACCAATGCAGCTGCTCGCGCGAACGCACGGCGAGAGCGCTGATTTCTATTGGCAAGGACGAGGTTGACAGCATTGTGGCCGAGCACGGTGCCGTCAACATTGCGTGTGAGTTCTGCGGTACCGACTATCACTTTGCTGCCGCGGAAATTGACCTGTTAATGCAGGATCGGGGCGAATTGCTGCATTAATTTGCCGCACAGCTTGATCCTTGGTTGACGAAAAGCGCTGACAGGCAAATAATGTAGCAACATTGCTACATTATGAGGGTCGGATGATGACCATTACCACGATAAGCAGCAGAGACTTCAATCAGGACGTTGGCAAAGCCAAGCGAGCCTCCACGATTGGCCCGGTCATCATCACCGACCGTGGGCAGCCTTCGCATGTGTTGCTGAGCATTAATGAGTACAAAAAACTGACAGGGCAACAGGAAACAATTCTCGATCTGTTGGCGATGCCCGAGGCCGCTGATATTAATTTTGTGTCACCCAAGGCCGATCGCCTCATAAACACCGTCGAGTTTGATTGATGTACCTGTTAGATACCAATGTTGTGTCCGAGCTCAGAAAAGGCCTCAAGGCGGATCAACATGTCAAGGATTGGGCCAGTAAAACGCCATCAAACCAGATGTTTGTATCGGTGATCAGCGTGCTGGAACTTGAGCAGGGTGTCCTGCTGAAGGAGCATAAAGACGCCGTTCAGGGAGCTGTCTTGCGGACATGGTTGCAGTCGCATGTTCTTCCTGCTTTTGCAGAGCGTATTCTGCCTGTCACTTTAGACATTGCGCAGACATGCGCCAGACTTCATGTGCCTGATCCACGTTCCGATCGTGACGCCATGATAGGCGCAACAGCCATTGTGCACGGCATGACATTGGTCACACGCAATCTGGAGGACTTCAGGCGTATGAACGGAATCAATTTGTTAAACCCCTGGGATTGGCAGTTTGAAGAGCCCCGATAAAACCGGGGGACCTCGTTTAATCCCCCGCTGCCAGATCCTTCATCACCGCCGCCAAGAATCGTGCCGCTTCACCCCCGCTGGCGGCGCGGTGATCAAAACTCAGTGACAAGGGCATCACCCGATGAATGGCAACCTGGTCCTGGCCACTGACCTTGGTCGCTACCGGTTCGCGTCGGATGCGACCCGCGCCCAGAATCGCCACCATGGGAGGCACCACCACCGGGCTGGCATAACGCCCTGCCAAGGTACCGAAGTTGGACAATGTGATGGTGGCGCCGGTCATCTCCGCAGCCGGGATGCTGCGTGCATTGACCGCCGCACGCAGATTGTCCAGCCCCGTGCGCAAGTCCTCGCGGCTGCGTCCGGTGATGTTGCGCAGTACCGGCACAAACAGCCCTTGTTCGGTGTCGACGGCAATACCCAGATCGATATGCGGCAGCAGTCGCAGAGACAGCTTGCGGCCGTCAAACCAGGCGTTGAGTTTAGGCTCGGCCGCGCAGCCGGCGGCGATGGCGCGCACCAGTCGCATGGTGGCATCTTCGCCGGGCGCCCACGCCTCGATGTCGACGTCATCATGCAAGGTGACTTTTACCACTTCTGCGTAAGCGCGGGCCATATTCAGGGCCATCGAGCGTTGCACACCTTTTAGCGCGTGCGGGTCTTCGGCACGCTGGGGACTGCCGATGACAAAATCTTCATCGAGTACATCCGCACTGCCTGCGGTTTGCATTTTGCCCACCACGGTGCCAGTGTCGTCATCTTCCGCATCGGCGTATTCCAGCAGCGGCGTGCCCACATGCACCAGATCACCTGCTTTGCC
>JAUSPW010000311.1 GCA_030652635.1 Pseudohongiella sp.
ATAAATGGCATTGCCGCCCCAGTTCATTGGGTCAAATGAACGACAACGAGCGCGAGAACCACCGCCCCACTCATCGGTGAATAACACCTTGGTGCCGTCATTATTGAAGGTTGCCGAGTGCCAATAGGCAAAACCGGTGTCAATCACCTGATCCAGGCGCTGCGGATTCAAAGGATCTGAAATATCAAACAGAATACCGTTACCCGAACAGGCACCTGCCGCCACGCCCAGTTGCGGAAATGCAGTGATGTCATGGCAATGATTGGTTTCACCGGTACGGTTAGTATCCGGACCATGGTCGCCGCCTTCCCACAAGGATGCGATCACCCCGGTCACTGGATCGGCAAACACCTGAGGCCGACTGACAATACGTGCATCTTCCGGGTTGTTTACCGGGATCTCGACAACCTCAATGCGGAATCGTGCTGAGTTTTCATCCTTAAACGGCGACTCATCAATGCATCCCTCCAGCTCTTCACCCGGGCGCACATAACTGGTACCTGAAATGTAGACCAGCAATTTGCCGTCGTCATCAGGATCGTTTACGACGGTATGTGTATGAGATCCACGGCAAGTTTGAACGGCTGCGACCTGAATAGGCATTCTGAAATCACTGACATCAAAAATACGGATTCCTCGGAAACGTTCACCACTGACACGTTCCGCGACACCTTCCAGCCCGCAATCCAGACGGCCACGATTTTGCTCAACTGACATGATCAGCAGATTACCAACCACTGATACATCGCCCTGACCGCCCGGACAAACTACTGAGCTCAAGTGCACTGGACGCAAAGGATTGCTGATATCGTAGGCATTAAAACCGTGATAGTTACCCGCGATCATGACGTCGCCTGAAAACGCCATGTCAGTGTTAGCAAAATCAAGCAGACTGGGCCTTGGCTCTGCTTCGTCATCATCTTCACCAGCCGCTTCGCCTGCCTGATTAAGCCGGCTCATTGGCAAACCCATGGGGTTGGCTGGATCAAAAAAACCATCTGGTTTGGGCAACGCTGCCAGCAGATTCATGTTCATTGACGCTTGACCTGCGTCGTAATAGCCCGCGCCGAGCCCGACACGAGGATCGGGCGAAAACGTCGCCAGCATGGCTGTCATGCGCTCAATTTCGCTGTTCTGCTCGGTCTTGACCTCAGAAATAAATTCAAACAGCACGGGATCCTGCGCGGTACCTTGTTTGGCGAGCAATTCATCCACCATGGTGATGGCGCCCTGGTGGTGTTTGATCATGAACTGCATAAACAGTGTGTCAAACTGATTACCTTGGGCCGCGCGCAAATTTGCCAACTCTGCATCAGTCAACATGCCAGCCATGGTTGAGTGACCTGAGTGATGAGCATGTGTCGAGCGATCAGCGGCCGGCGGCATGACAGGTTGACCCTGCTCTTCCAGCCAATCCACCATAAACTGCATTTCATCATCTTGAGAGGCTGAAATACGTTCGCCCAGCTGACGAACTTCATCACGCTGACTTCGTCCCTCGATCATGGCGGTCATCTGCACAGCCTGATCGTGGTGCATGATCATGTCCTGCATAAACTTAACATCGGCATCAGTCACGCGAGTGCCGGCTAATGCAGAGGCTTCCTCAACACTAATCTGACGACTGACCTGACCGGGTGCGCCTGGCTGGATAATCGGCGGCTGGGCAAAAGCCTGACCTGCAGCAAACAGGGAAAGAGCTGAAATTGCTAATGACAAGCGTGTATGACGCAACATGGTTATCTCCGTAAACCGTTCCAATTTAAACGGAAGGCTACAACGGAAATGATCTGGAATCCACTGGCAAAACAACATAGATTTCAGGACTACTTATCCCTCGTGTTGCCAGACCAGCACGTGATATTGAGTCCAGCCACGCCGAAGGCAAATCTGTAACGCGGTGCCACCGGCCATGTTTTGCCAATAGGCCCAGGGCAATGGCAAACGCGTAAGCTGGCTGACCAGAAACAATACAATCGGATTGAAGGACCGGGTATATGCCGACAGGTTGCTGGCGTGCAGGAGTTTGAAGCCAACGCGTGAAGCGCTAGTGATTGTCTGATCGGGGGTGACCAGATTGTTCAAATGCCAGCCGCGCTGAAAACGTTGAATCCAGTCGTTGGCTGCACCTTGCTCTTGATCAGGGATGGACGAATTTAAAAAGTCATCACAAATCACCAAACAACCGCCAGGTTTTATATGACGGGCGGCCATCTCAAAAAATGTATCTGCCGAGCGGGCGTGGACAAAAGACTCAATTGCAAAGGCTGCGTCTGCTGCCTCGAGCTTAGGCATCGCCGCAAAATCGCCCTGCACAAACCGCACTCTGTTGCCCAGTCCCAGTAGTTCGGCACGTTGTGTTGCCAGCCTCTGTTGCTCGGCGCTGATGGTAATTCCCGTCACATCTGCATTCAATGCTGATGCGAGCCAAGTAGATGTCCCCCCCACCCCGCATCCCAGATCCAGCACGTGGGCTCCCGGCTCTTTGATACAAGCCTGCAAGGCGTGTGCGACTTGTACATTCAGATAATTAAACGCCTCCGTTTTATTGGTCACACCTGGCGCCCAGATTGCACGGTGGATAGCTGCCACATCGCCACTGCCCCCCAGATCCAGAAACAGACGGGTATTCTTGTTGTAGTAAGCAGCAATATCATCAACGCTGGCTTCTGGTACTTTCCGGGACTCGGACATGTTTACAAATTTCCAATAAAAATTGAGTGTTTTCCGGGTACTTGTGTAATACCTCCGGCATGCCTATGATCGGCGACTACAGGTGATACGTATAGCCTGACACCCATCATATTAACAATCATTAAAAGGATAAAAAATGGAACTGGTAGCAATTGTGGTGTTAGCAGCATTGATTCAGTACACCGTGTTTGGTGCACTGGTGGGACGGGCTCGCATGAAATACAAAGTGGAAGCACCTGCCGTGTCAGGCGATCCGATTTTTGAACGCTATTACCGTGTGCACATGAATACCCTGGAAAGTCTTGTATTCTTTTTACCCTCCATATTTATTTTTGCCACCTACATCAGCGCAGAAATCGCTGCAGGTCTGGGCGTGGTATTTATTATCGGCCGCCAGCTGTATCTGCACGCCTACGTCAAAGAACCCAAGTCACGTGAGTTGGGTTTTATGTTGACGTTTCTCCCGTCGGTCATTCTTGCGCTGGGCGGCATTGCCGGGGCAGTCATGAGTTACGCCGGTTAATCTGGCCCTGTTATGACGCATAGCCCGATAATTCGACAACTGCAGCGTGAGACAAGCAGAATAGGTTTATCGGGTTTTGTCACGATTGCTGTATTGGCTCTGGTTCTGTGGGCCAGCACTACACCCACCACAGGTTTTTCCTGGTTTATTGTCAGTACATTTTTCTGGCTGCTGGTGATTACACAAACCTCCAAACGACTGGCACTGAATCGTGCCAACGCTGAAACAGCCCTGTTCACCAAACTCGGCTGGGCCAACCGGATGACGATCACACGTGGCTGGCTGATCGCAGCGTGTGCTGGCCTGCTGGTCACGCCAACGCTACTGGAAAACTCAGCTGCTGTAGTCTGGGCTGCTGCGGCGGCATACTCCATCGCCGCCATTTTTGATCGACTTGATGGCTTTGTAGCGCGCAAAACTAAACAAAGTACTCAGCTCGGCGCTGAGCTTGACACCGTGTTTGACGCCTTGGGTCTCATGGTAGCGCCATTGCTGGCCTTGCAACTTGGGAAAATCCATTGGACCTATTTACTGGTGAGTGTCGCCTACTACCTTTTTGTGATCGGCATTAAAATCCGAAAACACAATCAACATGTCGTTTACCCTCTGGCTCCCAGCGAATTGCGCCGAACACTGGCCGGATTCCAGATGGCGTATGTCGCCGTTGTGCTGTGGCCACCGTTTAATCCTGAGGTCACTGTGCTGGCAGGATTTGGTTTTATGTTACCGCTGCTGGCGGGATTTCTGGTGGATTGGTGGGTGGTCAGTGGTCGTCTTGATCCGTATGCACCTGACGGCAGCAGCATTTTTGCCCGGCTTAAAACCTTCACCAACACATACTTGCTGCCGGTGGTCCGGTTTGTGTTGCTTATAACACTCGTGCTTACCTGGGCAGACGCGTCTGTGGCACATAGATTTATTCTGTTTTTTCTGGTGTTAGCCGCTGCGATGATGGTGTGCGGGCTTGCTGGGCGCGCCGGTGCGATGTTGATGCTGATGGTATTGGCGTGGCGCAGCCCCTTGCCTCTGGATCAAGCACCGTTTGCCTTGTGTTTATTTATCTCGATTGCCATCTTACTGCTCGGCTGCGGCCGCTTCAGCCTGTGGCAGGCGGATGATCACTGGGTCAACCGACAGGATGGTGCCTGATGCCACAGTATCGTTGGACCGGTACCGTGCTCTGGATCGTGGCCCTGGCGTTAGTTGTCTGGACATTAAGTCAGATGCCCCTTGCTGAAATCGGCATAACACTCCGTGGATTGGCATGGGTCGATTGGAGTGCCTGGTTGGCGGTGAATATTCTGGTGATTGTTGTTGGCAACGTGCGTTGGTTGACACTAACGCGCATGGTGGGCGGATCAGTCGGTTTTATAAGGCTGTTACTGATTCGACAAGCAGGCCAAACTGTCAGTTTTATAACACCTGGCCCGCAATTTGGCGGTGAACCCCTGCAAATCTATTGGCTATATAAACACACCGGTATGGCGATTCATCGCGCAGTACTTGCATTGGGGCTGGATCGTTTTTTTGAGCTCTGGATCAACTTTCTGATGCTGATACTGGGCGTGAGCCTTTTGATGCTGTGGGTCCCTTCTATTAACGGACTTGAAAGTGATACCAGTAACTGGCAACGCATACTATGGATCATTTCTGCGGCGTTAGTGCTGCTGTCTGCGCTGGCGGTTTTGGCGTTCAAACAACCGGCATTGATATCCAGACAATTGGAAAAACTCAGTGCACGCTGGTTGAGCAGCCCCCGACTGACGTCACTGGACGATCATTGGCAATCGCTGGGCAGTGACCTCAGAACCGCCATTCGCACTCAAAAACCTGCGTTGTTCGCAGCGCTGATGTATTCATTTGCAGGCTGGGCTCTGATTGTTTTTGAGATGTGGCTGGTGGTTGGCTTTTTTGAAGTCCAGCTGCAAACCCGTGAATTGATCCTGATTCTGGTCGCCATGAGACTGGCACTTTTGCTGCCGCTTCCAGGGGGTATTGGCACACTGGAAGCATCCGTATTCTGGTCCTTCCAGGCGCTGGGTCTTCCCGCCAGCGCCGCCCTCGGACTCATTGCAATCATGCGCTTTCGCGATGCGCTTGTGCTGATTGCAGGACTGCTGTGTGCGCGACTTCTGCGTTAAAAGGACTGTTTATAGGCAGCCCAACAAGTCGCGTTT
>JAUSPW010000315.1 GCA_030652635.1 Pseudohongiella sp.
ATGAGCCTGCTGTTTGTGCTGGTGCTATGGACTCGGGTACCGATGTCCATCGAAGTCATACGCGATCGCGGCGCATTATTCCAGGAGTTGTCTGACGGTCGCATCGAAAACATTTTCAGACTGCGCATCATCAACATGGATAATCAGGCACACGAATTTGATATCGCCATCAACGGCCTGGAGGGCGCCAGCATGGTGCCTGACCAAGCTGTGTTGGTCAGCTCTGGTGAAATTCATGATCTGTTGTTGCGTGTACAGGTAGACCCCGCTCAGCTGAGCAATTTCAATCAAGGGTTTAGTTTCAGCGTCAGCAGTCGCGATGGCGTACTGAACGATGAAACTGAAAGCCGGTTTATTGGCCCATCCACGCCCACTCCAAGGCCATAAAATTATGAGTACGCAACGATGAATACCCAACGAACCACCAGCGCTGCTGACACGGATACTCGCCCCTGGTATCAGTACCGCTGGCCCTGGATTCTGATCTCAATTCCGGCATTCTCGATGGTGCTGGGCGTCATACTGATTACCACTGCTATCAAGAACCCTGCCATTCTGGTGGTTGATAACTACTACGCGGAAGGCCGTGGCATTAATCGATCCATGGCACTGGATGACGCAGCGCTTGCCTTGCAATTGACAACAACACTGTCCGTTGAAAACGGCGCAATTACCCTGCAGTTGCTCAAGAACGGCGTCGCTGATACCGGCGAAGACGCCTTACGGCTGTTCGTCTATCACGTGACTGACAATCATCGCGACCATGAGTTTTTGATGCTGCCCGCGATCGATCAGGCCGGGATTTTTGAATTGCTTGATCCAGAAGAGCAGGCGCTGCTGGCTGACATTCTTGCCAGTGATACCAGCTGGTATCTGGAAGTGCGGGGCAGCAATAACGATTGGCGCCTGCGTGAACGCATCACCACCCCGTTGGCAGAGGCACGTTTTTAATGGCAAGCGTTTTGACCGGCACTTCAGGCATGATCGCAGACGATGCAGCGCAACGTCTGTGCTTTCATTGCCAATCCCCTGTGCCGTCAAAACTTGATTTATCGGTCACCATTGACGGGGTTGCACGCCCGCTGTGCTGCACCTCCTGTCAGGCTGCCGTGCAGTTTATCCATGACCTGAAACTGGAGTCCTACTATCAGTACCGGGAACAATGTGGTGTGACCAGTGCGGCCGACAAAAACACCAGCAATCCCGAGCACAGTCGTTTACTGAAAGCACTCACCACACTGCCTGATGGCCGTCAGCAATTGACTTTGTTGATTCCGGATCTGCGCTGCGTGGCCTGCGTCTGGCTGCTTGAACAGGTGCTGGGGCGCGAGCCGGGTGTCAGTGAAGTCAGCGTGAACTATGCCAC
>JAUSPW010000336.1 GCA_030652635.1 Pseudohongiella sp.
TGAAGATTTCACCTTCATCCATACCCAGTGATTCAATGCAGTACTGGTATGCATGGGTATGAATAGCCTCTTCAAAAGCCTGGCGCAAAATGTACTGACGGCACTCCGGGTTGGTAATCAAGCGGTACAGTGCCAGCACCAGGTTGTTTGCAACCAGTGAGTCCGCGGTGGAGAAAAAGCCCAGGTTGCGTTTAACAATCATGCGCTCGTCAGCGGTCAAACCGTTCGGGTTTTTCCACAAAGCGATATCTGCGTTCATGTTGATTTCTTGTGGCATCCAGTGATTGGCGCACCCGTCCAAATACTTCTGCCAGGCCCAGTCATACTTAAACGGCACAAGCTGATTCAGGTCAGCACGGCAGTTGATCATGCGCTTGTCATCTACTGTGACACGCTCGGTCCATTCGCCGATTTCATGCTGAATCGCAGTGGTATCCAGATCTTTCAGTTCATCCAGTGCACGTTGCATCACTTGCTGGTTAACAACTTCTGCTGCAGCCTCAGTCACTGTTCTAGAGGATCGCCCCACCGGCGGTTCGGCGATCTCCCTTTCAGCAGCATTGGCAAAATCCATGGCAGTCATGGTCTTGGCTGCTGCAATCGCATCCGCATAGCTGTTTGCTGCTTTGTCAGCAGATACGTTTGCAGAATGTATGGCGGCCGCTGAAATGGCCGCTGCGGACTTTTGCTCAGCTGCTTTTGTTGAGTTGGCGCGCTCCATGCTGGATGAACTGGCATCAAGCGTGGATGGGTCTTCGTAAAATTCATCCCAGGAAATCATTGTCTACCCCTGATATCTTTTAGTTACAGCACGTTGTATTTGCATCTAGTTGTTATTACAGCTAGTTGTAATAACAACTTCGCGTAACATCTACATTAATAACTGCCACCTTGAAAGGTGGCAGGCATATTACTGACAGGCTTCGCAGTCAGGATCATCAATCGAGCACGCCTTAGGAACATCCGCTGCCATTGGGGCACTACTACTGGACACCGCATTCAACTTGCTGCCAGCCACCGTTGATTTCTCGGTACTGGTGGCGGCCAGTGAGCGCAGGTAATAAGTGGTTTTCAGACCGCGTAACCACGCCATGCGGTAGGTAACATCCAGTTTTTTGCCATTGGCGCCAGAAATGTAGAGGTTCAAGGATTGTGCCTGGTCAATCCACTTCTGACGACGACTTGCTGCATCGACCAACCAGCGCGGCTCTATTTCAAACGCGGTGGCATATAGATCTTTGATGTGCTGCGGAATACGATCAATCTGCTGCAGACTGCCATCGTAGTACTTTAGATCGTTGACCATGACGTTATCCCACAGATCAAGCGCTTTCAAATCACGCACCAGATAAGGGTTAACCACAGTGAATTCACCGGACAGATT
>JAUSPW010000344.1 GCA_030652635.1 Pseudohongiella sp.
ACCAGTCCACCCAATCGTCACGGTACACGGTGCTGGGTTCGTAGGGTAGCTTAGGGTCTTGCCGATAACCCTTCCGATACGCCGTCTGACTAGCGAAGCCCAGCCTCCGCGCGGCTTCAACAGCCTCGGTATAAGTGGCATATCTATTCATCATTAGTGATCCTTTTGACAATGCCCTCTATACCCGTATTATCGCGGTTTATCGCCACGAGGTGGTGTCGCATCTGCTTCTCGGTGAGTCGGGTGTAGACTTGCTGGCTCTCAATCGATTTGTGGTGCATTGCATTCCGTATAATGAGCGAGTCCGCCCCTGCATTTGCTAGTGCTTGCCCGTAAGCATGGCGGTGAGCGTGTGCTGAAGTGCCAGCCTCTTTTGAAAATGGCAGATGAATCCTACCCACAGCACGCTTCAACGCCTGATTAAAGCCCTTGATAGAAAGGGGGGCTCCTGACCGGGTCGTAAATGCAAAAGGGTGGTCACCGTCAGAAATTCTCTGGTAGGTTAGATATAAACGCCACAAGTCATTGAAGGTTTTCCCCATTGAATGAGGAAACCAGTAAACAACAAAGTAGTGAAGTGACGAATTGGACTCTGCTGGATCTTTCCAGCCGGCGTGTAATGAATGGGACTTCGGATACTCAAAGCGAGGCTTCAGTCCGAAGCGCATGAGCAACTCCTCACGCCTTTTTGGGCTTTTTGCATCACACTTGCCCAATGCTGGATGAAAAACTTTCACTAAGGCAGTGCCATCATCCCAGGGGGTAACGTCTTCTACCCAGATCTGAAGGCACTCACTGAGCCGTAGGCCTCCATAGTGCATTAGCATCGTAATCAATACATTTTTCAAATCCAAGCGTTCATGGACGCCATCACTCATCTCAAACCCATATCGAACAAAGCCGTCCCATAACAGGTCGGTGATCCTTCCTTCAGGGAAGGACTTCGTGGATTCAGTCCCTGCTGAAACCGATTTCCGTCTTGCCATTACCTGACGATAAGCGGAGGGCTCAGGATGAGTAGCCCATAAGTGGGAGAGAAAAGCCCTCTCCTTTTTTTGATAATGTGCCGCCAGACTCATCCACTGCTCATAACTTGTTGGCTTTTTAAGTGGATTTATTTGAAGATTTCTATCTTCGTTCTGAATGGCCAGCCAGTCGGTGTAGTGCGTGATCAACCCTATCAAAAAGGCAGCATCTTTTTCAGCCCTTGGTTTCCAACGCAGCCAACTCTGGTCACCCCCATCCTCACCCACTGTGCCGGTATAAAGCGCGTTGGCAAACTCACGAAAAAGCTGAGGTGGCTTTTCGAAACAACCTTCATTCTGTTTCGTGTAATCGATCAGCAGGCGCAAAGCAAACGAACTACGATCAATCCAACTTCGTGAGCGATTGCGATTGACAATCAGGTATTCCAGGTAACTCGAAAGGATTCCTTCAGGGGTAATTATCACAGGTAAATGGATCACATTACCCGTGTTATCAATGGTCACTTTTGATTGCAGGCAAATGCTATTCAGCATGTTTTGTGCTTTTAGGTATATTGTTTATAGCACTATAAACAATTGCCGAGCATAGTAATAGATGGGGTAGAGGGGGATTGAGCCAATATCAATAGATTCTAGTATGAATTCTTTATACTACTAATCGCAAAATGTACATTTGTTCCACGAGCAGCCGTTAGTTACCTGCAAAATCAGGGACTTCCACTCACTGGGCGGGCGAAAAACCGGTTCGATATAGGACATGGGATACATGGCCGGAATTATAGCAGTCGTTCGGGACTGAGCGTAGAATACGCGCACTTTTAATCAGGCCTGACTTGCCGGTAGCCACTATGGACATTTTTATTGCCATTGCGCTTGTTTTTGTGGGCGCCTATGTGCAAACCGCCACCGGTTTTGGTCTGGCTGTCATTGCAGCGCCCGTGTTATTTTTTGTCAACCCGGCCCTGGTGCCGGCACCGGTGACGGTGTGCGCGCTGTTTTTGTCCTTGATCAATGCCTGGGTGTTTCGTGAAGGTGTGTCATTAAAAGGATTGCAGGCAGCGGTAATTGGCCGTATCCCCGGTTCGGTGGCAGGAGCCGCGTTGTTGTTATGGATGGATAAAGACATGCTGGCACTGTGGATTGGGCTGTCAGTGCTGTTTGCGGTTGCGGTCAGTTTGAGTTCATTGCGTTGGCATCCGACCCATAATCGTATGATGGCGGCAGGTTTCCTGTCTGGGTTTATGGGTACCAGTACCTCTATTGGTGGCCCGCCGATGGCCTTGCTGTGGCAGCATCAGGATCTGGCGCTGATTCGCGCCAATCTGGCTGCGTTTTTTGTGGTGAGTTGTTTGATCTCTCTGATAATTCTGGCGCCGATCGGGCATTTTGGAATTTCCCATATGGTATTGTCTTTGCCCTTGTTGCCTGCAACCCTGGCAGGTTATTGGCTTGCCAGAAAGACCATGAACCACATTTCAGCCCGTATGGTGCGTATGGGTTCACTGACTTTGTGTGCCGTTTCGGGTCTATATGCGGTTGTTTCAGCCCTGGCAGGCTAAGTAGGCCAAACATGGCCGCCTGTTGTTAATCTGTTTAT
>JAUSPW010000348.1 GCA_030652635.1 Pseudohongiella sp.
GATCTGGATGGTGACGGCGACATCGATATTGTCATCGGCACCCGCGGCGAAGACCGGCTGGTGTGGTTCGATAATCCCGGTGATGGTTCGCTGAATTTTAGCGAACGTGCTATTGGCATCAACGGCGCACGCATGGCGGGATTTAATCTGGAATACGCCGACCTCAACGGTGATGGCCGTCTTGATATCATCGGTGCCGGGGTCGGCCCGGTTGGTAACGGCCTGGTATGGATTGAACAACCCGCGCGAAAGGGCGACGCCTGGAATGCGCGTTTTATCGGCACCTTTGCGCCGGACAGTATCACCGGGCTGGAAACCGCAGACATCAACGGCGACGGCCATATCGACGTATTCGTTGGCAGCTACAGCCGCGGCGAGCGTGAATCTGACGATGCCAATGCGGCGCTCACCGACCCGCTGGGCCGCCTCGGCTGGTTCCAGAATCCGGGCGTCATTGGTGATGCATGGACGCGGCACGATGTGTCACGGCGCAAGCGCGGCATGTTCGACAAGTTTATTGCCCACGACATGGACGGTGATGGTGATGTCGACTTTGTGGGCACACGTGGCAACAGTTATCCCTATGACGGGGTGTTCTGGCTGGAGCAGGTAAGGTCGGCCGAGCCGGTGCAGCGGTTTACCAAAGCAAGGGTAATGGACAGTGATGAAGTGGGTTTACCTTAAGTCCCACTCACAACTCATCATGTTTCTTCGCGCTGCCCCGGGACTTTTCCACCGGGTACTTTTGCTCATTGACGCGGATTTTTGCCATCACAATGTCTTTCACATCCAGCTGACAGGCATCCGCGAGCAGAAAGGCATAGGCAAACACGTCAGCGAGCTCTTCTTTGATTTTGTTGATGTCAGAGTGCTCGGGTTGCTTCCACAAAAACACTTCGAGTAATTCAGCGGCTTCAATGCTCAGCGCCATCGACAGGTCTTTGGGGTTGTGAAATTGTTGCCAGTCGCGCTCGTCGCGGAAGTTCTTCAGGGCATCTACGATTTCGTTCATGGGGTTTGTCTGTCTTGTTCCGAACGGTTGATGAGATAACAGGGGCGTATGATTTCACGGTCAACCAGGGCAGGCAACATCTGTCATGCTTGCCAAAACGTATCAAGCGTATAAAACCCTTTGAGCGATGCTGATGAACAAAAACGTATACCGTGGCCTGATGGCCTTGTTGCTGATTGTTAACTGGACAAACGTGATGGCTATTGAAGAACCCAAGTATGCCGTGGTCACTCAGGTTGGTGAGATCGAGTACCGTCTGTACCCGCCTTACCTGTTGGCGGAAACCTTGGTCGCGGGCGAAAGCAGCCAGTCACGCGCTGCCAATACTGGTTTCAGACGACTGTTTGCTTATATCTCTGGCGACAATGCCGTGCAAAGCAAAATTGCCATGACAGCGCCGGTGCAGCAGAAACCTGTCTCACAAAAGATCGCGATGACGGCGCCGGTGCAACAGACACCCTCCGACCAAGGCTGGTTGATCGCGTTTGTGGTGCCCAGTGAATTTGATGTGGACACCGTGCCGCAGCCCACCAATCCCGAGGTGTCGATCCGGGTAGTGCCTGAGCAGTTGATGGCGGTGCTGACCTATTCAGGGCGCTGGACTGAGGATAATCACCAGGAGCACAAACAGGCATTGATGGCGGCGCTGTCGTCGGCGGGTGTTGATGTCACAGGCGAGCCAATATCAGCAGCCTACAACTCCCCGTTTTCATTGCCGTTTATGCGTCGCAATGAGGTGATGGTGGCGGTGGCCAAGGCGCCTTGAATCAGACGCCTCGGGAAATAAACCTCACTGCCCCTCCTGTTCCGCCTCCAGCCTTCGCGCACCCGCCAGAATACCGGGCATAGCGTAATTGCCCTCGTGGCAGGCGTACTCATACATCGGGCCTTCACTGGCGTGAAAGCTCAGCTCAGCTGTCCACGGCTGCGAGTACAGATTGGCATCGTCAACCGTGAACTGGTAAACAATCTCGGTATCGGAATAACGGCTGAAGCGCTCGGTAATTTTGCCGCTGGCGGTGATGGGC
>JAUSPW010000358.1 GCA_030652635.1 Pseudohongiella sp.
GACAGCTCGGCCGTGGTCGCGGCAGGCAAAATCAAACTGAAGGTGCTGCCCTGGCCAGCATAGGTTTCAACCACAATATGGCCACCGGATTGTTGGACAAAACCGTACACCATGGCCAGCCCCAGACCTGCGCCTTTACCTTCGGGTTTGGTGCTGAAAAACGGCTCAAATATCCGATTTAAATGCTCTGGAAGAATACCGGTGCCGGTATCCGAGACTGCCAGAACCAGATAGTCGCCTGCTGGTAACAATCGGCCTTTGTATAAGGCTTCTTCATTCAACAACAAATGGTGTGTTGATATGAACAATGTACCTCCATCAGGCATGGCATCTCGTGCATTCACACACAAGTTCAATACACTGTGTTCCAGCTGAGATGGATCTACCATCACTGCGGGCAGATGCTCGCCAGGCTTGAATTGCAGTGACACCGATGCTCCCAGTACACGATCCAACATCAGGTTAACGCCCTGCACCAGCTGGTTTAAATCAACAGCTCGCGGGCTCAATGATTGTTTGCGCGCAAACGCCAACAGGCGTTGAGTCAACTCCGCGCCACGCTCCGCGGCGCTGACCACCATGCGTGCCAGATCTCTTTTTTGAGGATCATGCTCAAGCAATTCACTGAGCGTTTCAGCATTGCCCAGCACGATGGTCAGCAGATTATTAAAATCATGCGCAATACCACCGGTCAGTTTTCCAATCGCCTCCAGACGTTGTGCATTGCGTAAACGCTCTTCCAAGGCGACCCGTTCCGAGATATCAGTCAAGCCACCAATCATTCGAATTGGCTTGCCGTTGTTATCGCGTATCACGCGCGCGCGTGCGTCTACCTCAGCCCAGCTACCATCGGTGCGACGCAAGCGGTAACGGGCACTCCAACTGCAGCCTTCATGCAAGGTTTGTTCAAGACTGTGGTTCACCTTATGGATTTCATCCGGGTGCACCAAGGCTGCCCAGGCTTCCCGATTTGTTGGCTGACTGCCCAGCGCATAACCAAACAGCTCCAAAAAACCATCGCCCCACCAGATTACATTGTGAGCAATGTCCCAATCCCAGACCACATCGTTGGTGGCACTGGCCAACAAACGAAAACGCTCCTCGCTGTCGCGCAAAGCTGCTTCGGCTTTTTCGCGGCGAATGATGTCCAATGCCAGCAGTCCATTGGCTTCAGACAGTTGCAGAGACTTTTCCTCCAGTTTTCGGATCAAGGTTTCACTGTAATGTTTCAGGACATCAGCTTCATCTATTCGCCCCGCACTGGCGGCAGCAACTCCCGGCTTTGCGGCCCGACTTGAAACATCGCGGACTACTTGTACAAAATTGTCTGGCTCGGCAGGTTTCAAAATAAACGCATCCGCCCCCAGGTCCATTGCCAGTTTTTCGTCTTCTTCTTGTGTATACGTTGCTGTGTACACAATAAAAGGCACACTCTGAAGTGCCGGGTCGGACTTCCAATGTCTAAGCAAGGTGTAACCATCCATCACTGGCATCAACAAATCAGACACCACCAATTGCGGCACACACTGTCTGGCAAGCACCAGGGCTTCAGCACCATGGCGCGCCACTTTGACGTGATAGGCATGTGCTGTGAGCAAAGCCTGCAGGTAATAGCGATTCTCCTCTTTGTCATCGACAATCAGCACATAACTCACAAGCACAACTCCCTTACCATGCGTTCAACGTCAGCAACAAAGGTTTCCGGATTGATGGGTTTTTCAATATAAGCATTACACCCGCTGGCCAAAGCCCGTTCGCGATCGCCTGCCATTGCATAAGAGGTCACCGCAATGATGGGCGTTTTTGCCAGCGCAGGAATCTGCCGCAATGCCAATGCAACGTCATAACCATGCATGGTCGGCAGCTGTATATCCAACAGAATGACATCGGGTTTGCTGTGTTGAGCCTGTTTGATACCGGAGGGCCCATCATTGGCAGCGTCAACCTTGTGACCGCTTTTCTCTAATAAAAAACGCAACAGATAGCGATTTTGTTCGTTGTCCTCAATCATCAGTACGTGCAGGCTCATGATTTGCCCTCTGTATCGAGTGGAAGCACAAAACAAAACTCACTGCCTTGCTGCCATTCACTGCGCACGTTAATCGAACCACCCATCAATGCGCTGAGTCTTCGACAGATCGCCAGACCCAGCCCGGTGCCCTCATGCTCACGTGTGAGTCCGGCATCAATCTGGTTAAACGGCTGAAACAAGGTAACAATATCTTCTTCGCGAATACCGATGCCGGTATCTGTCACGGTAATGTTGCAGTGCCCGTTGGCAATCACGGCGCTGAGTGCAACGCCGCCATGATCCGTAAATTTGATGGCGTTACTGAGCAGGTTCAACACAACTTGTTCCACTCGTCGCTTGTCGCCCATCAAAACGCCGACATCATCTGCCATTGCCAATTGCATGCTTAGATACTTGAGATCGGCCTGTGGTTTGACGCTGGCAAACACCCGCTCCAGAGACTCTCTCAGGTTAAATTGCTCGCGGCGAATTTCCAACTCACCCGCTTCAATTTTAGACAGATCCAACACATCGTTGATCAGATCCAGCAAATGGCGCCCACTGCTACGCACCATACCCAATTGTTTTTTTTGTTCATCATTCAAGGGGCCGGCCATTTCCTGTAAGACAATGCCGGTAAAACCAATAATGGAATTCAGCGGTGTGCGCAGCTCATGTGACATGGTGGCAAGAAACGCGGATTTCAGACGATCCGCTGACTGAGCGCGCGCTACTGCAATCTGCAGCTCGTGCGTGCGGTCAGCGACTTTCCGCTCCAGCGACTCATTCATCTCACGCAGTGTCGCTTGCTGTGCCAAGCGTTCACTGATATCACGCAGAATAGCGGTGTAAAACACACCCTCGCGGCTGGAGACTTCAGACACGGCGGCTTCCACCGGGAATATGTCGCCGTTTTCACGCACGGCGGTGGTTTCAAACCTGCGCGCACTCAAATGATCGATGCCGGCGGGTAACAGCCTGTTAACTGAACGACCCAACACCTTTCGCGCATCAACAAGAAACATTTTTTCAGCGGCGCTGTTAAATGAATTCAGACGCCCGGTCACATCCACCGTAATGATGGCGTCCATGGCAGAATTGATGACAGCAGAGAGTTTGGCGCGACTGGCACCCAGGCGTTTCTCGGATTCCTGCAAGGCGGCAAAGGTGCCGTCCAGCGCCGAGAAAAATCGCCAAAGCAGCAGTAACAACAATAAGGCAGTAACAATCACAAACCCGGTGCCTTTATAGACACTCAGTCGTGCAAACGTTTCGGGATCCGGGAATAACGCAAACAACAGCAGGTCTGAGAAATAAATCCACAATAACGAGATCAACGCATAACCGCCTGCAATCAGCCATGCCCGCGAGCGTAAACGCCATTTGAATCGTTTTTGTTTACTGGATGGCATCCCGTCGCCTCGGCCGCTGGCAGTCAACGTTGCAGATCATCTGTGATCACTTTCTTGTTGTTATACCAGCTTGAACGCCCCTAAGCCACGACCGGATGACAGAGTTATAACAAAGTGTGGCGCTGACTGGAGCAGCGGCACAGTCACGCGTATATTAGCCGGGCTCTGGCTTTTGCACTCAACCCGATTCTGGAATTTTATATGTTGGCCAACCGCAACACTCGCTTGTTCACCCTGCTTGTCAGCCTGCTGTTTTCCGCATCGTTCAGCCACCTCCTGTCCGCACAACCTGCTCGGCAACCGGTTGAGGGAAACCCGGTCAGAACACCTTTTTCCACCGATGTGCAGCCTGAGTGGCTAAAGCAGGTATTGCCCGGCGCAGACAGTTTTTCCGAAAAAGAAGGTGAGCCGCCGGTGTACCGCGGCTATCGGCTTAACCCGGACAATGGTCAGCAGGAGTTGGTGGGTTACGTGTTCCTGAGCGCGGACGTTCCACCGGAGGAGCGCGGCTACAGCTCGCCACTGGACATGTTGATTGGTCTGAATCTCGACAATCAGGTTAGCGGCTTCAAACTGCTGGACTATGTGGAGTCCTATACCAACACCGTAGGTGACTTTGCGGCTGACCCGGTTTTTCAGGCGCAATTTCAGAATAAACACGTTGCCGACGAATTTCGCCTGTTGCGGGATATTGATGGCATCGCAGGCGCGACTGTCACCAGTTTTGCCATTACCCGCGGTGTGCGAGAAGCCGCACGACGTGTTGCCGAAGCCCACAACAACTTTGTGCCCGGCAATCCCGTCGACCGGGCACGCACTGCGCGCGTGCTGGAAATCATGGGCGAGTTCAGCTGGCAGGATCTGCTGGATCAGGGCGTGGTTAAGCAACTGGTGATGCCGGTACCTGGTGGCAGTCAGCTGGAACTGACTTTTACCTATCTGGGACATGAAGCTCTGGGTGAGTTTTTTATTGGCCGTACTGCATACGCGCGTGCAGAGCGCGATGCCAGCGCCCGTTTGGGTGGCGCACAAATGATGCTGCTGGCGGTAGGCGGTGAAGGTTTCGGGCAGTTCCGACAGGATCGTCTGACCATTCAACAAGGGGATGCCCCCACCCGTCGTGTGTTGCCCAATCGCCTGGTGACAGCGGGTAATGCCGATGAAGGCATGATCACCAATCGTGCTGAATTTGCGGGCGCGATTGTGTTGGATGAGTGGATTGATCCAACCCAGCCCATCAATTTCACCTACCAACCATTAGGCAGCTTGGAGCCCTACGAGTTGAGCTACCAGACGGTGGGGCTGGGCTTGCAGCTGGCACAAAAAGATCCCATTTTGAGTGAGCGCGAAATCGCCAGCATTCTGCGGGCTGAAAACAGTGTCATCCTGAAATTCTTTAACGATCCGCCGTGGGGTGTGACGCCTTGGGACAAAGTGATTTACCTGACGCTGGTGTTTGCTTTGGCCTTGGCCGCGTTTTTTACCAAACGCGCCGCCATTCGCTGGACTGCGCTGAGCGCCACACTGGTTTACCTCGGAATTATTGACGGTGGATTTTTGTCGGTTTCACACATCACCGGGGCCGCCACTCAAGGGCCGTCAATCTTCCTGAACAATCTGCCGGTGTTGATGATTGTGGTGTTTACGCTGGTGACCACCTTGATCTGGGGACGTCTGTTCTGTTCGGCGCTGTGCCCGTTTGGTGCCGTGCAAGATCTGATTACACGCTTCACCCCCAAGCGCTGGCTAGCGCCTTTGCAGAAATCCATCAAAATTCCTAAGGCCTGGCACCTGAATGGCCTGCACGTGAAATACGCCATTCTGGCGTTTATCCTGGTGATGGCGGTCGGGTTTAACAATGTAAAGGTGTTCCCGTACTTTGAACCCTTTGGCACGCTGTTTTTCCTGAGCGGCTCTGCGGTCCTGTTTGCCATCCTTGCGGCTATTCTGCTGGCCTGCGTGGTCGTGCCACGGTTTTATTGCCGCTATGTCTGCCCACTGGGAGCGGCGCTGGGCGTGGTTTCACTGGTCAGCCCGCTGCGTATCAAACGCGTCAAGCAGTGCAGCGTGTGTACTGTGTGTGAGCATGCCTGCCCTACCGGCGCCATTCAACGCGAAAAAATTGACTTCAAAGAATGTGTGCGGTGTGATGTGTGTGAAGACAAACTGATCAAGAAGGCTGGATCCTGCCGTCACGACATGGATCGCATTATCATCCGTCACAAGGAACTGCGTCCGCAGTAACAAGGTTGCCAGCATGAGTGATACCCCGGTCACCCTGGAGAATATTGATCCGCTGCTGTTGCAGAATCAGCTTTGTTTTCCTCTGTATGCGGCATCGCGGCTGGTGACGCGACTGTACCAACCCATGCTGGAGCCCTTGGGCTTAACCTATCCGCAATACATTGTGCTGCTGATCTTATGGGAAGACGGCCCGAGCACCGTGTCACACATCGGTAAACGAGCACAATTGGCCACCAACACTCTGACGCCGCTGCTGAAGCGACTTGAAGCCCTGGCCCTGTTGACGCGACAGCGCAGCAGCAAAGACGAGCGGGTAGTCAATATTGTTTTAACGGCGGCCGGTGAATAATTGCTCGCCCAATGTGCCTTCATTCCGATGGATATGATCCATCAGCTCTGGTACCCGATTGCCGCAAGCGTCGCTCTTAAACGTCAGCTGGATGAGTTTCTGCTGCATATG
>JAUSPW010000359.1 GCA_030652635.1 Pseudohongiella sp.
CGAGATTGGTGTGGCATCGACCAAAGCATTTACCACACAACTGACCGCACTGTTATTACTGGCACTGGTTCTTGGCCGCCGAAATGGCATGAGTGCAGCGGATGAGGAACAGTATGTTAAAGATCTTCATCGCTTACCCGAGCTCATCAACCAGGTCTTAAAACAAGACAAGGCCATCCAAAAGCTGTCCATTAACCTGGCGGACAAGCACCATGCGCTGTTTTTGGGTCGGGGTATCCAATACCCGGTAGCTAAAGAAGGCGCTTTAAAGCTCAAGGAAATTTCTTATATCCATGCCGAAGCCTATCCCGCCGGCGAGCTTAAACATGGCCCGCTTGCATTGGTCGATGACAAGATGCCCGTCATTGCCGTTGCACCAAATGACGAGCTGCTCGGCAAGCTCAAGGGCAATCTGGCAGAGGTCAGTGCGCGTGGCGGCAAGTTGTTTGTAATCGCAGATGAGTCCGCCGGTTTTGACGACGAGGGGGATTACCAGCTGATCAGATTACCGCCGGTGCCGGATGTCTTAGCACCTATTCTGTACACGATACCACTGCAATTGCTGTCCTATCACGTGGCTATTCTTAAGGGCACAGATGTCGACCATCCCAGAAATCTGGCAAAGTCGGTAACAGTAGAGTAGCAAGCGGCCTGATGGTGAATGTCTGTGTAGACAACTCCCATCAGGTCGTTACGCCTTGTTTTTAAGACACCCGTGCAGAAGCACGCTGATCAGCGTATCAGCATACCGGTCTATCTTGGCAGTATCAGCTGAATAGTCACCGACCACCGCCTTTTTGACAGCACTGTTTGCAAACGGTGCTGTTGCTGCGTGTGTTGCAATTAAAAACAGGAAGTCGGGCTCAAAATCTACCATGAGGCCTTGAGAGACAGCTTCCCGGAAAGGCGCCAGTGATAGCTCTTGCAAGGGCTTCACGTATTTATCAATAACATACGAGAAATGTTCGCCACCATTAAGCCCGGCCTGCATCAAAAAAGCTGCCATAAAAGGCAATTCAGCAGACAGGTGAACAAACGAGCGTATTTGAAACTGAAGCCGTTGTACCGGATCCGATGAAGAATCAAGTTTAGCCGATTTGATCAGTGCTTCCTTGATTTGACCAAACAGGAAGTCCGCCGCAGATCGGAACAGCTCATCTTTGCTCAGAAAATAATGACGGATGAGTCCGTGCGCAACGCCGGCTTCCTGGGCGATTGTCCGCACAGAGGCCCCCGAAAAGCCATTGTGAGAAAACTCTGCCAACGCTGCTCGCAGAATGTTTTCGCGCTGGAACTCCGGGTTAGCGTTTACTGGTCGACCAACACGTGCTTTCGTTTTTTGGATAACTGTCATGGCTGTGTCAAAGTAAATGAAATGTGGACAGCACAATCCACCAAAATTATACTCGTGGATAATTAGTGGCTGCGAGCCTCATTGTAGCACCATCAGTCTCATTCACCGGAGATAAGCATTCATGACACGACTGAAAAAGGTGTCAATTGTCCTCATGACCCTGCTCGCTGTGCCCTTAGCCGCATGGTTAACCATCGATCGTTGGATTATCTATCTGCCGGGCTTACTCATCGATCTAAGATCGCCGACCGGACCAAATCAGCCGGTTGTATGGCAACCAGGACCAGATAGCTCCCGGCAAAGTAGTCAGCCTAACATCGTACTGATTGTTGCAGATG
>JAUSPW010000361.1 GCA_030652635.1 Pseudohongiella sp.
TGATTTCAAACAACCCTGTACGCGGGCCGCTGGACAACAGGCGCAGGTCATTACAAATCTTGGACAGTTTGACAGCAAGACGCTTGGTCATGCCCGAGAACAACACAAATGCCCCCATATCCGACGTTGCCTCGATCAGATCGGGAGCCAGGCGCATTGGGTGACCACAAATGCGAGTCAGATGATTCACCGCCAGTACCGCATAGCGTGGATCTGCATTTAATCCGGTACCGATAGCGGTGCCACCCAGATTGACCTCTCGGAGCAAGTCATACATGCCCGCTATACGTTCAACATCTTCGCCTAGCGTGGTAGCAAATGCGCCGAACTCCTGACCCAAGGTCATCGGTACGGCATCCTGCAACTGCGTACGACCCATTTTTATGATCGATTTAAACTCGTCGCGCTTGCCCGCAAACGCCTGCTGCAACAAGGTTAGACTATCTACCAACTCGGCATGCGACAACTGCAGACCTACACGGATCGCCGTGGGATACGCATCGTTCGTAGACTGCGACATGTTGACGTCGTTATTGGGGTGCAATTTGCTGTATTCACCCTTGCCAAACCCAAGGTGCTCCAGACCGACATTGGCGATCACTTCGTTGGCATTCATGTTGGTGGAGGTCCCCGCCCCACCCTGAATCATGTCCACCACAAACTGGTCGTGAAACTCACCGTTGATGATGCGATCACACGCCACACAAATGGCATCGAACTTCACACTCTCAAGCTCTCCAATGTCATGGTTGGCAAATGCGGCGGCTTTTTTCACCATGGCAAGTCCGACAATCAGCTTGGGGAAATGCGCCAACGGCACTCCAGACAAAATGAAGTTTTCTAAGGCCCGCTGAGTCTGAACGCCGTAATAAGCCTCAGATGGCACAGCCAGTTGACCAAGCAAATCTTTTTCAAAACGGTGAGGTCCCTTGACTACGTCATCCTGGCGCGGAATTGGAATCATCATGCATGTATCCTGTAATGGTCTTGATTTAACAAATTGTGGATGATACTCAAAAAGGGGACGGAGGGATAATTTTTTGATCCCTCCGTCC
>JAUSPW010000364.1 GCA_030652635.1 Pseudohongiella sp.
CTGGAAATCATCAGCGTCGATTCTGCCCAGATATACAAGTACATGAATATCGGTACAGGAAAGCCAGACGCCGAGACCCTGACTCGCGCGCCACACCGTCTGATTGATTTTCTCGATCCATTGGAAAGTTATTCCGCTGCACGTTTTTGCGAAGATGCGCGCCGCGAGATGGCCGATATCAGATCGTCCGGCAAAGTGCCTTTGCTGGTCGGCGGTACTATGCTGTACTTCAAGGCACTGCGCGATGGGCTCGCGCAAATGCCCGCAGCTAATGAGCAGGTCAGGGCTGAAATTCTGGCTTTGGCCAATGCTGAGGGCTGGGCTGCCGTGCATGCCGAGCTGGCCACTGTTGATCCGGTTGCTGCCCTGAGGATTCATCCAAACGATCCGCAAAGATTACAGCGGGCACTTGAAGTGTTTCGTGTGTCCGGGCGGTCTTTGAGTGATTGGCAGGCGCTGCAGCCTATCGGACCATCAGGAAATGACACTTTACGTTTTCTGTCAATCCAGCCGGTGGATCGCAGCGTATTACATAGCAGAATTGCGAAGCGTTTTTATCAGATGCTGGACGAGGGTTTGGTGGCGGAGGTTGAGGCGCTGTATGCGCGCGGCAATCTGACCCCTGAGTTGCCCTCAACCAGGAGCGTAGGATACCGTCAGGTGTGGCAGTATCTCGACCATGAATTCGGCTATGATGCCATGGTGGAAAGAGGTATCATTGCCACAAGACAGTTGGCGAAGCGGCAGATTACGTGGCTGCGGAGCTGGTCGGCGCTGCATAATTTTGACAGTGATGATAAAAACCTGATTGATGGTGTCATAAAAACGATTGAGACTTGAAATCATTCACAACCGTCTCCACCTATAGTGCTGAGACAGTCGATACAACAGACATCGTTGCGATTGTTAACATTTATGCTGGACGGATCCATACTGCTGGTTAACACGGTTTTTTAGCTGAATTTCTTAAGGAGAATATAAATGTCAAAAGGGCATTCCCTACAAGACCCTTTCCTGAATGTGCTGCGCAAGGAGCGTATTCCGGTTTCAATCTATCTGGTCAGCGGCATCAAGCTGCAGGGTCAGATC
>JAUSPW010000378.1 GCA_030652635.1 Pseudohongiella sp.
AGATTGCCGCAGTTGCCGCTCCAGTCAACAAACGCTTTATCGATGGAGACCTGACCAAACAGATAATCCACATCGTGATCCGTCTGTGTGCTCTTTGAGATGATCACTGTTTTACTTGTACTGGAGGTTGCGCCACCCATGCCGTCGATCTGTTTACCATAAGGATCTGGGCTGCCAATAACTCGCAACAACAGATTGTCTCGTGCAGCGCCTGGTACCTGCGCCTGCTCAGGTAGTTCGTGCTGAAGAAAAAAAACGCCCTTACTGGTGCCGCCACGGATATAAGTCGCTGGGATTCTCAATTGACTCATGCTGACACTCCAACTTCCGTACTTACGAGCGTTGATTCAAGGAAGTCCTGCGCAAAACGCTGCAGCACCCCGCCGGCTTCATAAATAGAAACCTCTTCGTCACTGTCCAGTCGACAGGTAACCGGTACGGTGATTGACTCGCCATTTTTTCGGTGGATAAGCAAACTCAGGTCGGCGCGAGGTTTGCGCTCCCCGCTCACGTCAAAGGTTTCTGTTCCATCGATTCCCAGAGTTTTGCGCGTAGTGCCGGCTTTGAACTCCAGAGGCAACACGCCCATGCCAATAAGATTGGTGCGATGGATCCGTTCAAATCCTTCCGCCACAATCGCCTCAACGCCAGCCAGCCGCACACCTTTTGCTGCCCAATCACGTGATGAGCCTTGGCCGTAGTCAGCACCGGCAATAATAATCAGCGGCTGTTTACGCGCCATGTAGGTTTCAATGGCTTCCCACATGCGTGTGATCTGCCCCTCTGGCTCAATTCGGGCCAGCGAGCCTTGTTTGATTTTGCCATCCACTACCACCATTTCATTGATGAGTTTGGGATTGGCAAACGTCGCACGCTGAGTTGTCAGGTGATCTCCGCGATGTGTGGCGTAAGAGTTAAAGTCCTCTTCCGGCAATCCCATTTTGTGCAGATATTCACCAGCTGCACTGTCCATCATGATGGCGTTGGATGGCGACAAATGATCGGTGGTAATGTTATCGCCCAGCACCGCCAGGGCGCGCATTCCCGTCATGCTGCGCGCACCGGCCAGGGCACCTTCCCAATAGGGTGGTCGACGGATATACGTGGATTTCTCGCGCCATTCATACAGCGGGCTAACTTTGCTGTGGTCCTGACGATCCAGATCAAACATCGGGATATACACCTGACGGAACTGTTCGGGTTTCACCGAAGCTTTGACTACAGCATCAATCTCGGCATCGCTGGGCCAGATGTCTTTTAAACGGATCTCGCGGCCATCCACAACGCCCAATACATCTTTTTCAATATCAAAACGGATGGTGCCGGCGATGGCATAGGCGACCACCAATGGCGGTGAGGCCAGAAAAGCCTGTTTGGCATAGGGGTGAATACGCCCATCAAAATTACGGTTGCCTGACAACACGGCCGTGGCGTACAGATCGCGATCAATAATTTCCTGCTGAATTTTTGGGTCCAAAGCACCAGACATACCGTTGCAGGTTGTGCAGGCAAACGCAACGACTCCAAATCCGAGTTGCTCCAGTTCAGATTCCAGACCCGCTTCCTGCAAGTACAGTTTGACGGTTTTGGAACCGGGCGCAAGCGAGGTTTTGACCCACGGTTTACGTGTGAGACCCAGCCTGTTGGCATTACGTGCAATCAAACCGGCAGCGACCACGTTGCGGGGATTGCTGGTGTTGGTGCAGCT
>JAUSPW010000393.1 GCA_030652635.1 Pseudohongiella sp.
AGCTCAGCATTAAGCTGAGCCGGACTCGGGCACTGGCCTGCCGCGCTTATCGAGCGCGGTAGGTGATTCGACCTTTAGTCAGGTCATACGGCGTCAGCTCTACCTTGACCATGTCACCCGTCAGAATACGAATGTAATTCTTACGCATTTTGCCGGAAATATGAGCGGTCACGATATGGCCGTTTTCCAGTTTTACCCGGAACATGGTATTGGGAAGGGTATCAACCACTTCGCCATCCATTTCAATCTGGTCTTCTTTGGACATTAAACAGAGTATCCCACTGCGAAAATTGAGCGCGCATTTTGCCTGATTTATCAGGGATTGGCAAAGGGCAGCGACATTAGGTGGTGAATTAGGCCAATTCGGGTATGTTTATGACAAAAACAACGAGGCAAACACGTCTTCCTCAAAAGTCCATCTACCTGAACGCCCTTGCTGAGCATCGACCGCTGCAAGTTCGGACACAAAGTCAGCACGAGACATCGGCGAGGCGCCAAGACTGGCGAGATGATCAGTGGGCAACTGACAGTCAATCAACTGATAGCCCCAGCGTTGCAATTGCAGCGCCAGTGCAATAAAAGCCAGTTTCGAGACATTCGGCGCCATACTGAACATGGACTCACCAAAAAACAGCCCGCCCTGACTCACGCCATACAGCCCACCAATCAACTTGCCATCCTGACGTACTTCAATGGAATGGGCATGTCCCAACTCATACAAAGTCTGATAGGCAGCCTGCATTTCCGGGGTAATCCACGTACCATCCTGCTGTTCTCGTAACTCTGCACACAGGCGTATCACGTCCGAAAACGCGGTATCCATACTGACTTTTAGCGGCGAGTTACTGAATTTCTGTTGGCGTATCAACTTACGCATGCTGGCAGACACATGAACATCAGCAGGCCGCATCACCATGCGCGGATCAGGACTCCACCACAACATGGGAGACTGTCGTGTGAACCACGGAAAGATCCCCCTAGCATAAGCCGCCAGCAGTCGCTCAGGACTGAGATCACCACCCACCGCCAGCAAGCCTGGCGGATCTTCCGCCGCCAAACTGACATCCGGAAACTCGATCGAATCACTTTTCAGCCAAAAGGGTGCAGGCATCACAACTCACTTATCGAGGAATTTTTCTGCATCAAGGGCAGCCATACACCCAAAGCCAGCAGAGGTGATTGCCTGGCGGTAGATATGATCCGCAATATCGCCCGCGGCAAACACGCCCGGCACACTGGTTTGTGTTGCGTTGCCTTCCGTGCCGCTGTGAATCTTGATGTAACCGTCTTTCATATCCAGCTGACCGGCAAAAATATCGGAGTTTGGTTTGTGACCGATCGCAATAAATACGCCATCGACAGCCAGCTTTTGAGTGCTGCCATCCTGGGTACTGGTGATCTCCAGTCCTGTTACACCCATGTCATCACCTAAAACCTCGCTTAATGCATGATTCCAGATAATGGTGATGTTGCCGGTTTTGGCTTTGGCAAACAGTTTGTCCTGCATGATTTTTTCTGCACGCAGTGTTTCTCGTCGGTGAATCAAGGTGACATGAGAGGCTATATTGGACAAATACAGCGCTTCCTCGACTGCGGTATTACCACCGCCAACCACGGCAACCGGTTTATTACGATAGAAAAATCCATCACAGGTCGCACAGGCACTGACGCCTTTACCCATAAATGCCGATTCAGATTCAAGCCCAAGGTACTGTGCCGAGGCACCAGTGGCAATAATCAGCGCGTCACAGGTGTACTCGCCAGAATCACCCTGAAGCACAAATGGCCGTTGCTGCAAGTTCACTTTGTCGATGTGATCAAACACAATTTGAGTGTTAAATCGCTCGGCATGCCGTCTCATACGATCCATCAAATCGGGTCCCTGCAAGCCTTCCACATCACCTGGCCAGTTATCGACTTCGGTGGTAGTTGTCAGTTGCCCGCCTTGAATCATGCCGGTAATTACCACCGGTTGCAGATTGGCGCGGGCCGCATAAACGGCGGCGGTATAACCGGCAGGTCCGGATCCCAGAATGATCAAACGATGATGTTGAGTGGCCATAAAACGATTTCCTGAAGTCTGACGGGGTTCACAATGGGGCGCATTATAGCCTCAATGGTGGCGTGCTTGTCTTTATCAAGCGGGTTCACAGCAGTTTCTCTGTGATATGCTGCTCCGCCAAGGCAAGCGCGGGTTCCGCTGTCCATAAAAATTGATTATGATGGCGCCAACAAAACGTGAAATGGAATTAACTAGACTACGCAGGCGACTGATAAATTTTGAAAAATGCCTCCAAAAGAAAAACCGAGCAGGATGAAAGATTAACGGGTCTTTCACAACGCATCGCACGCGAAGGCTCGATCATTGTTGCCTTCCTTGTGGGGCTGGTTCTGCTTATCTCGCTGATGAGTTACTCGCCTGCTGACCCGGGGTTCACCACCACAGGATCGGGAACCCAGGTCGAAAACGCGGTCGGCAAAATGGGGGCATGGACCGCTGACGTACTGCTGCACATGTTCGGGTACTTTGCTTACATTTTCCCGATTGCACTTGGGTTTCGCATATTTTCACTGTTCAGACAACAAGAGTCTGACCGCACACTGTCCTGGCGCATGCTGGCCATCCGCACGGTGGGCATTACCTTGTTAGCCGTTGGCGCCTGCACGCTGGCGACCTTGCATTTTGCCATGCCTGCAGATTTTACCTGGCCTGCAGGCGGCTGGATTGGCAATGCCATGGCAAATGCCAGCGTGCCGGTCTTTGCCGTGCTGGGGAGCACATTGATTTTTCTGGCGTTATTTTTGTTTGGCCTGACTGTTTGTTTTGAAATTTCCTGGATATTGGTCGTCGATAAAACCGGTTATTGGACCTTACACGCCTGCAGTCTCGCAAAAGAACACTGGCGGGCGTGGCAAGAAAAGCGCGAAGAATCCGACAAGGTCAGGGAAGGTCTGGAAAAACGCAAACGCGCCATGGATGTGCGTATTGAAAAAGACAAAAAGCGAACGCCACCCCGCATCGAGCCCGTGTTAGCACCACCTGTTGAACGCAGCCCCAGGGTTGAAAAAGAGCGTCAGGGCAAACTATTCAAAGTCGACGAGCCTGGCGAATTGCCGGCGATCAGCCTGCTGGATGAGAAAAAACAAACGCCTTTCAAAGGTTATTCAACAGACTCGCTGGAGGCCATGTCGCGCCTATTGGAATTGAAACTGCAGGACTTCGGCATTGATATAGAAGTCACTGCGGTACATCCAGGGCCGGTGATCACTCGATTTGAAGTACAGCCGGCACCCGGCGTCAAAGCCAGTCGTGTGACCGGACTCGCCAAAGATCTGGCTCGCTCGCTCGCGGTGATCAGTGTTCGTGTGGTCGAAGTGATCCCCGGTAAAACCGTGATTGGTATAGAAATCCCTAACGAACACCGCGAAATTATTCTGTTTAGCGAGGTATTGTCGTCGCAGGAATTTGACAAGGCGCAATCCCCGGTCAGCATGGCCCTGGGCCACGATATTGTAGGCAAACCCGTTGTCGTTGATCTGGCAAAAATGCCTCATTTGTTGGTAGCTGGCACCACTGGCTCAGGCAAATCCGTGGGTATCAATGCCATGATTCTGAGCCTGCTGTACAAATCATCACCCAAAGATGTGCGCATGATCATGATTGACCCCAAGATGCTGGAACTGTCTGTCTATGACGGCATTCCGCACCTGTTAACACCAGTTGTGACTGACATGAAAGATGCGGCCAATGCCTTACGCTGGTCGGTTGCTGAGATGGAACGCCGTTACAAACTGATGTCTGCGCTTGGTGTCCGCAACCTCGCGGGTTTTAACAAGAAAGTCGAAGACGCCATCAAGGAAGGCACGCCAATTTTTGATCCCATCTGGCGCCCAGACCCCATGATTCTGCAAGATGACCAAACAGCACCGGCATTGGAACCACTGCCAACCATTGTCGTGATCGTCGACGAACTGGCCGACATGATGATGGTTGTTGGGAAAAAGGTTGAAGAACTGATTGCCCGCATCGCCCAAAAAGCGCGCGCCGCTGGTATCCATTTGATTCTCGCTACCCAACGTCCCTCTGTGGATGTTTTGACAGGCCTCATCAAGGCCAATATTCCGACTCGTCTGTCTTTTATGGTGCAGTCAAAAGTCGACTCGCGAACAATTCTGGGTGAGGGCGGTGCCGAGCAGCTACTGGGCCACGGTGACATGTTGTTCCTGCCTCCGGGCGGTGGTCTGGCTAAACGTGTACACGGTGCCTTTGTCAGTGATGAGGAAGTGCACCGTGTTGTTGCCGACTGGAAATCACGGGGTGAACCGGTTTATATCGACGAGATTACGCAAGGTGTGGAAGAGCGCGAAATGAACATGGGTAGCATGGGCGGTGGTGATGGCGAAGGTGAGGAAGACGATGCGCTTTATGATGAAGCAGTGGCGTTTGTAACCGAGTCCCGTAAAGCCTCAATCTCTGCTGTTCAGCGTAAATTGCGTATCGGATACAACCGGGCAGCGCGTATGATTGAATCCATGGAAGCGGCCGGTGTGGTCTCTGAAATGGGCAGCAATGGCAGTCGCGAAGTGCTGGCTCCTGCACCACCTCGCTAGAATCAGGTAAATTACGGCGGCGCACCTGCCGGGGAAGTCTCTGTGTTTAACGTAATGGCTCATTTTTCAAAATTACCCCGCGGCTTGATGGCGGGACTCTATACATTGATCTTGTTTTCTGGCTCTGTGAGCGCTCAGATTCCAAGCGTAGCCCCCGATGTGGCATCCGAAGCCCAGGCCGAGCAACCAGCGCTGAGTGCAGAAGACCAGCTCCATGCGCTGCTGGCAAATCTGCAAACCTTCCGGTCCGACGTGCGCCAACTGATTGTTGAAAACACCGGCGGCGTGCTGGAAGAAAGTGACATCCTGTTTATGCTCAAACGCCCACACGGGTTTTACTGGGAAACTCTGAATCCGTTTCCGGAACTGATCGTCACTGACGGTGATACGTTGTGGAACTACCAGCCCGACTTGCTGCAACTCAGCATTGAAAACTGGGATGCCAGCCGATCAGAGCTTGCTGCCCAGTTGCTCAGTGGCAACACCGCCGCCATTGTTGAGGAGTACAGCGTCAGCGCCATTCCGGTCAACACAAGTGACTGGGAGTTTCTGTTGTATCCAAAAGATCCGGCCAGTCTGTATGAACAGGTTTCTCTGTATTTTGAGCAAAATGAACTGGTCTCCATCCTGCTGATCAACACCAACGGCCAGCGCACCTTCTGGGAATTCAACAACCGTGAGGTCAATATAGCGCTTGATTCCTCGTTGTTTGTGTTTGAAACCCCGGACGATGACTTTCTCGATATCGTAGACAAACGTGAAACAGTCGGGCTTTGACATTCTGAGCGCTGCCCCTGCGGATGCAGACGCCGGGGTGGCAGATAACCGGGCGCAACCCTTGGCTTCACGCATGCGTCCTCGTAATCTGGATGAATACATTGGTCAAAACCACCTACTGGCAAAAGGCAAACCTTTAGGGGAAGCATTAAGGCGCGGCCAACTGCATTCCATGATTTTATGGGGGCCGCCCGGTACCGGTAAAACTAGTCTGGCGCGGTTGGTGGCACGTCTGTGTGATGCGCGTTACGACAGCCTGTCTGCAGTGTTATCCGGCGTCAAAGAAATCCGCGCGGCTATTGACCTGGCCAAAGAACATCAGCAGATGACAGGGCAGGCCAGTCTGCTGTTTGTGGACGAAGTGCACCGTTTTAATAAAAGCCAGCAGGATGCCTTTCTGCCGCATATCGAGGAGGGCACCATAGTGTTTATTGGTGCCACCACTGAAAACC
>JAUSPW010000399.1 GCA_030652635.1 Pseudohongiella sp.
GAATCTGGCTGAACATCGGTCAGATCTGCTATCGAAGGGCGAGCGAGTATGCCGACTGTTAAAAGAGATCTATGAAACGACGTATGACATACACAAATCCCTGGGGACGGTGCCTGCGGCCATCAAGCAAGATGTGCAAATGCAATTGCAGTTTCTTGTCGATGAGAAATTTCCGTCATCTGTGCCTGATACTTGGTTGTGGGAATACCCTCGTTACCTGAAAGCGTTAAAGCTCCGACTTGAAAAAGCGCTTTTTTCACGCCAGAAAGAAGACGAAAACATAAACATTATTAGTGAATTGCACACTCAGTATGCAGATTTGCTCAAAATCAAGCCTGGCAGCTTGCCCGAGTTTCATTGGCTCATTCAGGAACTCAGGGTGTCGTTATTTGCCCAGGCGCTGGGCACCAAAAAGTCCATTTCCGCCAAAAAACTGGCCAAACTCATCGAGCAGGCCAGATTGGGGGATATCCACTGAGTTCCGAATCTGTGATAATGCGCCCCCGCAGATTGGCGAGAATTTAGAGGGTGCCAAAGCACTGTTGTAATGCACTGCGCTGAATAGTCGCGGGAGGGTGATGTGCTGGGAAAACTTGATTTACTTATAGCTGGAAAACTTCTTGCTGGCATCAGTTTATGTATGGTCAGCCAGTTTGGGCATACCTCCGAAAGCGATCCGTGGGAATCATGGAACCAGCGTGTGCATGCGTTTAATGAACACCTTGATGCTGCAGTATTGCGCCCCGTGGCAACAACATATGTGCGTCTGGTCCCTCCCGTAGCACGTCGCGGTGTCAGCAATGTGTTTGGTAATATCCTTGACGTCACGGTGCTGCTTAATAATGTCTTGCAGTTAAAACTGGGCGATGCAGCGTCTGATGGTGGTCGCATTTTTTTGAATACAACCGTCGGGATTGGTGGTTTGATTGATGTGGCAACCGAGGCCGGTCTTGAGCGAAATTATGAGGATTTCGGGCAGACTCTTGGTAAATGGGGTGTAGGCCCTGGACCTTATATGGTGCTGCCGTTGTTTGGCCCAAGTAATGTCCGTGACACGTTTGGTTTGTTTGCCGATACATTCACCAATCCGATGACCTATCACGACAATCCTGCGGTACGTAATGGTGCTTTTGTCTTGCAGCAGGTAGATAAGCGAGTCGCAGTGCTGGTGGTTGACTCCCTGATGATGGGTGACAAATATTTGTTTACCCGAGAGGCTTATATCCAACAGCGACAATATCTTGTGCTGGATGGTCAGGTTGAGGATAGTTGGGATGACGATGAATGGGACTCCTGGGATTAGTAAAGGCTCTTTAATTCATCGCGTACTTTTAGTTTCGTTTTGATAAAGTCGCTATGGGAAACGTAAATCAGATCTGACGTCTTACGTATGAGTTGCTCCTCATATTTGTCCAGATGTTCATCTGCCAACGCAACCCGCCAAAGATTTTCAACTAATAGCAGTTTCTCTTCATAGCCGTATCCCTCATTGATCAGGCTTGTAAAATCATAAAGAGAGACAGCCTGTTGCGCCTCCTTCTCTGCAAGCAGTATGACGTCATCAAGCTCTTTATTGCTCAGGGCAAACGTGTTCATCAGTATCTTTTTGAACACGGCCATCTCGCGTTCATCGATATGTTTATCGGTTTTCAGCAACTCAATCATCAGCGCAGCACTTGCCAGTTGTAAGCGATGATTTTTCGAGGCAGGCGTTTCGGCAATCTGAACTTTGAGTTGGTTTTCAAAAAATCGCTTAATGCTTTCGATCATGTTCATAACCCTGCTTCAATGTGATTCTGCAAGTGCACAGGCATCCTCAAGTACACTGATGCCAGCCTGCTTTTTCCAAGCGTTTTCACTCAGATGACGTCTGAACAGTCTGCCACCTGGTTGCCCTTTGTACAGACCCAGTATATGCCGGGTCATGTGTTGCAGGGCGGCGCCAGCGTGTAGTTGTTCCCGTACATACGGAATAAATTTTGTCATGATGTCGGAACGTGATAAAGCTTCAGTTTCCGCGCCAAACAAACGCTGATCAACTTGTGAGAGTAAAAAGGGATTGTGATAAATTTCCCTGCCCAACATGACGCCATCAAATGTTTTTAACAAATCTGATGCTTGTTCTAAGGAATTTATTCCGCCGTTGAGCACAATTGTGCAGTCCGTGAACTGCTCTTTCATTCTGGCTACTCTATCGTAATTCAAAGGGGGAATATCTCGATTCTCCTTTGGGCTCAAGCCTGCCAGTAATGCAATTCTGGCGTGCACTATAAAAATCCTGCAACCAGCCTCATATGAAGCCTGCATAAATCGTCGCAGGAAATCATCGTTATCAAATTCATTGATGCCAATTCTTGATTTGATAGTGACCGGCATATCGGTGACATTTTTCATCGCACTGATACATTGCGCGACAAGTTCTGGTTCGGCCATCAAACAGGCCCCAAAACGCCCTGACTGGACTCTGTCACTCGGGCAGCCGATATTCAGGTTTATCTCGTCATATGACCAACGCTCAGCCAACTCTGCGCACTTGCTCAATGCGTCAGGGTCACTGCCACCCAGTTGCAAGGCGAGGGGATGTTCCTCAGCATTAAAGTCTAGATGGCGTTTGGCGTCACCGAACAAAAGCGCTCCTGTGGTGATCATTTCGGTATACAAACGCGTGTGGCGGCTGAGCAGGCGCAGGAAATAGCGTTCATGGCGATCAGTCCAATCCAGCATGGGGGCAACACAAAATCTGTGTGATAGCGCTGGATTAGACGTCGCGCGTGACACTTGGTTTTGCTCACTGGAGAACGTTGACACGGTGGATTTCCTAGAATTTGAGTCGTATTTCATGCAGATAGTTGCATCAAAAGCCGCGCGATTATAACAAAGCAGTTTGTAACATGGAGCAATATCTGTGCATCACGTATAATTCAGTCATTGATTGATTTGTTCAGAGATTTATTTTTCAGGAGACCTATGGCCAAGGTTCGTACGCGTATTGCACCTTCTCCGACCGGAGACCCTCATGTTGGCACGGCATACATCGCCTTGTTTAATCGATGTTTTGCCCGGCAGCATGAAGGGGAGTTTATTCTTCGTATAGAAGATACTGATCAAACGCGGAGCACTGCTCGGTCTGAGCAGGATATTCTTAAGGCGCTACGTTGGCTTGGATTGGATTGGCATGAAGGACCAGACATTGGCGGGCCACATGGTCCCTACAGGCAGAGCCAGCGTAGCGACATATATCGTCAGCATATCGACGTGCTGCTTGAGAATGGTCAGGCTTTCTGTTGTTTTTGTTCTGCAGAGCGACTGGATGCGTTAAGGGCTACTCAGACTGAGAACCGCCAGACGCCCGGGTATGATGGCCACTGTCTGGCGTTAAGTGAGCAAGATATTCAGAAAAAACTTGCAGAAAAAGTGCCCTATGTTGTGCGCATGCGTGTTCCATCCGAGGGTGAGTGTGTTTTTCAGGATCGATTGCGAGGTGAAATTCGCATCGCCTGGGAGCAAATCGATATGCAGGTGTTATTGAAGTCAGATCATTTGCCAACGTATCACTTTGCAAATGTGGTTGATGATCACCTGATGGAAATAACACACGTGATTCGGGGTGAGGAGTGGATCAATTCCACGCCCAAACATATCTTGCTGTATCAGCATTTCGGGTGGCAGCCCCCCCAGTTTTGTCATATGCCACTGCTGCGCAACCCTGACAAAAGCAAGCTTAGCAAGCGTAAAAACCCAACCAGTATTTCCTATTACAAGGATATGGGGTACCTGCCGGAAGCACTAATCAATTATTTAGGCATGATGGGATGGACCATGCCTGATGGGCGTGAGAAGTTCTCCATCGACGAAATGCAGGCTGCTTTTGATATTGATCGGGTCTCCTTGGGCGGGCCGGTTTTTGATGTTGAGAAACTCGACTGGCTCAACGGCAAGTATATCCGCGAGAATCTGGACGCTGAGGCATTTGCCCAGGTTTTTGCTCAATGGGCTTTTGACTCCGCCAAAATAAGCAAAATTGTCCCGCTGTTAAAAGACAGGGTAGAGCGCCTGAGTGATGTAGTGCCCTTGGCAGGCTTTTTTCTGAGTGGCCTGCTGCCGATATCTGACGCTGATTTTGTACACAAGCAATTATCCCCAGCGCAGTGCAAAACCATACTACAGTTAACTGTCTGGCAACTTGAGCAATTGCCTGAATGGACCAGGGAATCTGTGGAGCAGCTCTGCCAGACTTTATCGCAGTTTATGGGGATAAAAATCAGGGAAACACTGTTCCCACTATTTATTGCGATAACCGGTAAAGCAGTCTCGACCTCTGTGATAGACGCTATCTATATTCTTGGTCTGGATATCAGCCGCGCAAGAATTCGCCACGCGGTGGAAGTATTGGGTGGTGTATCCAAGAAAGATGTCAAAGAGTTGGAAAAAACTTTGCGAGATTTACAGAAGTTTTTGTTACCTGCACAAGACTGACTTGGTGATCATATCAAGGCATTGACATATCATAGATGCATGCCTAGAATGCGCGGTCTCTGCAGCAGGGCCTACTCAGAAGGTCCAGCAATGATTGCAGAGATCCTGAAATTTCGGGGCTATAGCTCAGCTGGGAGAGCGCAACACTGGCAGTGTTGAGGTCAGCGGTTCGATCCCGCTTAGCTCCAC
>JAUSPW010000414.1 GCA_030652635.1 Pseudohongiella sp.
TGATTATGGTGACAGTATTGACGTCACCTACGACCAGGATGGCCAGCGCCACACCATCAAAGCTGACTTCGTCTTTAACTGTATTCCATCACACCTGATGGTCGGCATCGAAGCAAACTTCCCGGCTGAGTATCGCGCCGCGATGAAAGTCATCCGACGCGGCGTTGCCTATAAAGGCGCTTTCCAGATGAAAGAACGTTTCTGGGAAAACGAAGAAATCTACGGCGGTATTACCTGGACCAACCAACCGATTCGACAGATCTGGTATCCATTCCACGGATTGCTGCGTCAAAAAGGCGTGATGCTGGCCGCTTATGACTACGGCAATGGCATGGATTTCACCCGCATGACCCAGGAAGAGCGTATCGAGTCAATGCTCGCCCAAGGTGAGAAGATCCATCCACAATACCGTGCCATGGCAGAACATGGTGTCACCATTGCCTGGCACCGTATGAACCATATGCTGGGTTGTTCAGCGCGCTGGGGTGCTTCCACACCTGAGAATGAGCGGCACTACAACACCTTGCAACAGCCAAGCGGCCGCCATTACATGATCGGAGACCAGATCAGCAAAAAGTCTGCCTGGATGGAAAGCGCGATCCTGTCTGCACACTGGGCGATTGCGCACATGGATCAGCGGATTCGCGCGGAAGTATAAGCTCAGAATTTTTTGAAGTTGTTGTAAACGTAGTTCCTCTTGATGGGTATTTTTCAGGGTCGTTCGGACGAAAGTCCGACCGACCCATTTTTTTTGCAGATTTTTTTCCCGATTTGTTATGCGTCAGCCTCTGCACAGGATGAGTGCACTTTGATCTGAATCAAAACCTTTCGTAAAGACTGATTTAGTATTGGCCGGTGGCAGTACAACGCATCACGCACCATCAGCTTTGCAACAGGAACCGAGGCAACCATGAGTACAAAAACACGTTTTACAAAATTTCTTGGCATTAGTGGCTTGGCAGCAGGCTTATTGTTTGCCGGCCAGTCAGCATTCGCGCAAATTGATGGCGTATACAAGTCGGATCAAGGCGATAATTGTGAGCTGACTATTACCGCAATCAATATTCCTGCCCCCAAATTTGCAGAAGCCTATTGGCGTATAGAATCGCGTGGCGTCGCCGCGTGCATGTGGGATGGTGTGGGTATTTCCATGTCCACTAACCTTGCCGGATCGTACATAACGCTGCCGCCGGTTCATAATCGTGTGTACTTCAACGTCAAGTGGATGTTTGGCCCAACCAGCCCCAAAATCGAGATGGTCCAGCGCAATGAGGCTGGTGAACAAATTATTGCAGTCACCTATACCCGCCAGTAAGGTATCGCCAGTTAGTTCCAAACGCGCAGCGGGCAGGGGCCTCATCCCGCAGTTCCACGTCCTGTTGCGCGTCCTTTTTTATTTCTGCGTTTCGAATTTCCAGCTCTGTAGATATCCGCAATCGTCGAGTCTTGTCCTTGGCAAGCTGAATCCATTCACAATCTGTTGAACTGTTCTTGTAGCTGGTTTAGTCTTCAGTTCCTTCGAAGAACTATGTCAGGAGCAGAATAAATGACAATGCAAAAGACTCCCCTGTTGATGCACAGGCTAATGGATCGGGG
>JAUSPW010000449.1 GCA_030652635.1 Pseudohongiella sp.
CAACTCACGCACATTGCCCGGCCAATCATAGGCTTGAAGTTTTTTAAGTGTGGAGAGAGGGATGCTGATTTCTGGTCTTTGATATTTTTGTGCAAATTGATCGCGATAAAACGCAACCAGCTCGGGAATGTCTGCGCTGCGCTCGCGCAGTGGCGGAACACGAATCTCAATGGTGTTAATACGGTAGAGCAGGTCGCGTCTGAACCGCTCAGGATCCGAGAGCTGTGCCATTGACATGTTGGTGGCACATATCAGCCGAATATCGGTGTTTATGGGGTTGCTGCCTCCAACCGGGGTAATGGTCTGGGATTCCAAAGCGCGCAGCAGTTTGGCCTGAATGTTGTGATCCATATTACCAATCTCATCCAGAAACAGTGAGCCACCCTCTGCCAGTTCGAATTTGCCAATACGGTTCTCTCGTGCGTCAGTAAAAGCACCTTTTTTGTGTCCAAACATTTCTGATTCAAAAAGCTGGGCAGGCACTGCACCTGCATCTACACAAATCAATGGGCCATGCGCGCGCCGGGAGCGGCTGTGCAGCCGGCGTGCAATGACGTCTTTGCCGGTACCGTTTTCGCCAGTAATCAACACGTTGGCGTCCGTTACGGCCACTTTGTCTATGAGTGCGAGGATGGCCTGAAAACTTTCCGACTTACCGATCAAGTCTGTCAGTGATCGATTTTGCTCTTCTGCCAGACCAAGTTGAGTGGCTTGCAGCTTTTCGAGTTTGCGGTGGGACTCACTCAGTCGCAGGCATGTGTGTAATGTGGCGATCAGTTTTTGATTTACCCAGGGTTTTTGTACAAAGTCCGCCGCACCCGATTTGATTGCTTTTACGGCGAGATCAATGTCGCCGTAGGCGGTCGACATCACAACCTGGATGTGTGGATCAATTTGCAGAATTTTCTTCAGCCAGAAAAGACCTTCTTCTCCACTGGTGATGCCGCGGGTAAAGTTCATATCCAGCAGTACCAGATCAGGCGTATGGTCAGACAGTTCCTGACCGAGTTCGGAGGGATTGGATAAAGCACGCACGTCCGAGAACTCGCGTCGGAGTATCATCTTTGCGCTGAGCAGAACGTCCTGATCGTCGTCGACAACCAGAATGCGTCCACGTGTTTTTTCAGTCATATCGCTGGCCATCAAGTGTCACGTAGGCAGGTAATGCTACTCCAGCTTGTTTCACAATGAAACGTTCATTTTGCGATTGTGTTAAGTGTTCGGATATGGAACAGTCTGTTGTTCCAAATTGAACCGCTGTCATTCAAGGGGAATGATAATATTTTATAAGTCATTGAAAAGATTTACATAGATAGTTGGCTTGGGAATTGCTGCTGACGTTGACGTAACTATAAATTGCCCTCACCAACTGACAGAACCGTTCACAGGTACGTAAACAAGGACGCACAAATGATTATAAAAACTGAGGGACTTTCCAAGCTGTTCCGCACGACGGACGTGGAAACCACGGCGCTGGACGGGATAAATCTGAGCATTGCAGAGGGCGAATTCACTTCCATCATGGGGCCTTCCGGCTGCGGCAAATCTACGCTGTTGCATATTCTGGGTCTGATCGACAATCCCGATGGTGGCAAGTACTGGTTTATGGGCGAAGAAGTCGCATCGTATTCAGAGCGTCAGCGTGCCATGTTGCGCAAGCAGAATATCGGTTTTGTGTTTCAGAGTTTTAATCTGATTGATGAGCTGAACGTCTATGAAAACGTAGAGTTGCCGCTGGTCTATACGAAGACACCAGCGGCAGAGCGTGCAAAACGGGTAGAGGCTGTGTTGGAAAAAATGAACATGGCCCATCGTATGAAACACTTTCCGCAACAACTTTCAGGAGGACAGCAGCAGCGCGTTGCAGTGGCGCGCGCTATTGTCAACCAGCCCAATCTGATTCTGGCAGACGAACCCACCGGTAACCTCGACAGTGAACACGGTGCCGAGGTAATGAAAATCCTGAGCGCGCTGAATGATGAAGGCACCACCATTGTGATGGTGACGCACTCGCCGATAGACGCCGC
>JAUSPW010000458.1 GCA_030652635.1 Pseudohongiella sp.
GATCGGTCAGAATGACCAAGGTATCTGCACCCAATAAATTGGCTACCAAGGCACCCAAGGTGTCGTTATCACCAAAACAAAGTTCGGCGGTTGCTACCGTGTCATTTTCGTTAATAACTGGAACAACCCGCATGGAAACCAAGCCAGCCAGTGTGCTGCGGGCATTGAGATAACGCCTGCGGTTGGACAGATCGTCATGCGTCAGCAACACCTGTGCAGTGTGGACTCCATATTGTTTGAAGCTGGTTTCATAGGTTTGAATCAAACCCATTTGACCAACCGCTGCCGCCGCCTGCTGCAGGTGAATCTCTTTAGGACGGGACTTTAACCCTAGTCGGGCCACCCCCTCCGCTACAGCACCCGATGACACCAGGACCACTTCAATGCCGCTTTGCTGTAATGCAACTAGCTGCCTTACCCAATTCTCGATTGCAGCCCTGTCCAGTCCAGTACCATTATTGGTGATCAGCGAACTGCCAATTTTTATTACCCAGCGACGTGCCAATTAAAAGTCCTCGTCAAAGTCATCAAAATCATCCACATCATCTGGATCCTCTTCCATACGACGCTCACGGCTACGCTCGATGCTGCGCCGAATTTCGAATTCCATCTGATGATCACTGGCCTTGTGCTGCTCAAGGTAGTCGGGATCCTGAGCCAAACGCTCTCTATGCAACTCGACAGAACGCATAATGTCCTGACACAGCTTCTGGCAACCAGTTCCGTCGATAGCCGCTATACGATAAACCGGAATATCCCAACCCAGCTCGTCTATAAAGCGCTGCTGCAATGCATCCAAGTCTTCCGATTCAGCCATATCAGCTTTGTTCAGCACCAACCAGCGCTCTTTTTTCGCCAAAGTCTCACTGAAGCCAGCCAACTCATCCACTATTGCCTTCGCTTGCGCGACAGGATCAACATTCTCGTCCATTGGCGCTGCATCTATCATATGCAGCAACAAGCGAGTACGTGATAAGTGTTTTAAGAAGCGGAATCCCAGTCCAGCACCATGTGATGCGCCTTCTATCACACCAGGGATATCTGCCATCACAAAACTGCGCTCAAGCTCAATACGCACAACACCCAGACCGGGAACCAGTGTTGTAAAAGGATAATCCGCCACTTTAGGACGCGCCGCTGAAACAGCACGCAACAAGGTAGATTTGCCCGCGTTTGGCATACCAAGCAACCCGACATCCGCCAGCACTTTGAGCTGCAATTGCAGGGTACGCACCTCACCATCTGTACCTTTTGATGTTTTGGTGGGCGCTCTGTTGGTACTGGACTTGTATCGGGTGTTACCCAGACCATGGAATCCACCACGGGCCACCAACACCTTTTGGCCTTCTTCGGAGATATCTGCGATCAATTCCTCGGTGTTTTTATCAACAACGCTTGTGCCTACGGGCACTCTGACCACAAGATCTTCACCAGCTCGACCCGTACAATTGGCACCCATTCCGCCTTGACCGGCCTGCGCGATGTAACGACGCTGGAAACGAAAATCCACCAGGGTATTCAGAGCAAGATCACCTATCAGGTAAACACTGCCACCGTCACCACCGTCACCACCGTCAGGGCCGCCTTTGGGAATAAATTTTTCCCGACGAAAGCTCATGCAGCCGTTGCCGCCTTTGCCGGCTTCTACAACGATCTCTGCTTCATCTACAAACTTCACGTATATTTCCGCCCATATAAAAAAGCCCCGTCGACTGACAGGGCTTTATTTTTTTGATCCAAGGCACGTGTTGAGCCGGAACCTGATTAACTAAAATTCAGGTCACACGCCTAAGTGCCGGGGTCGCTCAAGCAGTCACAATACTGACAAACTTGCGATTATTTGGACCTTTAACTTCGAAAAGTACTTTACCTTCAGCAGTTGCAAACAAGGTATGGTCTTTACCGATACCTACGTTTCTGCCGGGGTGAAAACGCGTGCCACGTTGACGAACAATGATGTTACCCGCCAGCGCGTGCTCACCACCGAATTTTTTTACGCCAAGACGTTTGGCTATCGAGTCGCGGCCGTTACTGGTACTACCGCCTGCCTTTTTATGTGCCATTTTCTATATCACTCCAAGCCTGACTCAGGCGTTGATACCGGTAATACGAACTTCAGTAAACCACTGACGGTGGCCCTGACGCTTACGGTAGTGTTTACGACGATTGAACTTGATGATTGTAACTTTCTTGGCACGACCCTGAGCAATCACTTCCGCGGTTACTGAACTGCCTTCCACGTAAGGAGCACCGATCTTGACAGACTCGCCCTCACCAACCATCAGCACTTTGTCAAAGTTAATCAACTCACCCATTGGAACTTCGATCTTTTCCAACTTCAGTGTTTCGCCTTCAACAACACGGTGCTGCTTGCCACCACTTTCAATAACCGCGTACATATCAAACTCCAGTATTAGGGAACGTCAGCCCCGGCATCCTGAACTGCAAAAAAACATCACAATTCTGCAGATCGGTAACCTTTGATTCGCAGCACCCCGGTTAAGTCCGTCGTGCTATAAGCTTTAAGGGCGGGCATTTTACGAGAAGCAAGCGCTACAGGCAAGCACTTATCAATGATTTATCGTCTTGACACTTGGCGCCTCCCCCCCTAGCATTGCCGGCGCATCAATTCTTAAGCGTACATGAGCTACGGTCAACCCATGCACAAAAATATCCGAGCAGCAGTCGCCGCCGACTTTGAGGCTGTCAACACCTTTATTGTTGAGCAACTGCACTCAAATGTGGATCTGGTCGAAAATATAGGCCACTACATTACTAATGCCGGTGGCAAACGCATGCGCCCGGTGTTGGTGCTGCTCAGTGCCCGTGCCTGCGGCGCAGAAACTGATGCAGCTATCAAACTTGCAGCTGTCATTGAATTCATTCACACAGCAACCTTGCTGCACGACGATGTCGTGGACATGTCGACCATGCGTCGGGGCCGCCCAACTGCAAATGAGCAATGGAACAACCCCTCCAGCGTGCTGGTCGGCGACTTCATCTACTCGCGCGCTTTCCAGATATTAGTCAGTATCGGACACATTGGCATCATGCAGGTGATCGCAGATACCACTAATATTATCGCTGAAGGAGAAGTGCTTCAGTTACTCAACAAACACCGTGTTGACACCTCGGAAGTCGACTACTTGCGTGTTATCAGTGACAAAACTGCCGTGCTGTTTCAGGCTGCTGCCTACTGTGGCGCCTTGATTGCCGATGCGGACGCCAGTTTACAGCAATCTCTTAAAGAAGCAGGAATGCATATAGGCCTGGCATTTCAACTGGTCGACGACGCCTTGGATTATGACGGCAATGCGGAAGAGCTCGGCAAAAACATCGGCGATGATCTTGCAGAGGGCAAGCCAACTCTGCCACTGATTTATGCGATGAAACATGCCAGCCCCGAAGATCAGGCAATTATCCGCCAAAGCATTCTGACCGGCGGTACCGATCGCCTTGCCGAAGTTGTAGACATCGTTTTGCGTTGTGGCGCACTGGATTACACTCGGCAGCTTGCCAGACAACATGCAGACACCGCAGTCGAAAAGATAATGCAACTACCAGACTCCCCTTTCCGGGTCGCTTTGTTGCAAATGTGCGAACTGGCCGTTTCTCGCGCCAATTGAGCCACAGCACCTCGAAATTCTAGAGTTTCTTTTTTAGTTATGTTAAATCAATGGCGGGCATAAATTTAAGCCCGCTGTGATGACCAACAATAACCAAAAATTCTGCTCAAAGACCGGAGAGTCCCCCTGATGTTTGTTTCCGAGACCAAACCCGTACTCGACACTGTTGCCGATATCGAAGCATTTGAGAGCATGCCCTTTGATCAGCGCTTCCCAGCCGCACATGCACTGGAGTTGATCGAAAACAGTGCCAGATTGTATGGTGATGATCCGGCGATCGAGTTTTTGTTAACGGGCCGGCGCGATGAAGTGCCTGCTAGTACCAGCTTCCAGGCGCTCGCCAACCAGACGCGTCAAACTGCCAACCTGCTAAACTCACTGGGTTTGCAGGGACACCAATCGGTGTCGATCTTGCTTCCAATGTTGCCGCAATCACACCCGCTTATTCTGGGCAGCCAGATGACTGGCCTTGCAAACCCCATCAACCCACTGCTTGAACCGGCACACATCAGCGAAATCATGCAGGCCACTGATGCTCGCATCGTCGCCTGCCTTGCACCGTCTGCTCACAGTGATCTCTGGCAAAAACTGATTAAAATTTTGCCAGATCTGCCCAACGTTCACACAGTATTGGCAGTTCATCAACCCGGCCTGACCGATCCTTCGGCCAGCCTTGAGTTATCTGTGCCCAACGTTCGGGTTCTCGACTTTAACGCTGCACAATCCATGCAAGTTGCTGACAGAATCGTAAATCCCAGAGTGATTACAAGGCACACATTGGCAGCTTGCTTCCACACGGGAGGCACAACCGGCAAACCCAAAATTGCGCAACTGACTCACGGCAACATGGCATATCTGGGACAATTGGCGCGCGTTTTGAACTCTCATATTGGCCGCCAAACAGCCTTATGCGGGCTGCCGTTGTTTCATATATATGGCGTGATCATCCTGGGTATTGGGGCATTCAGTTCCGGCAACAGAGTGGTATTGATGACACCGTCCGGTTTTCGCAATCCCGAGGTCATCAAGAATCTCTGGCACCATGTCGCGCGCTTTAAAGCAAAAAGTTTTGCTGCTGTTCCAACCGTTCTGACTGCTCTGGCTCAAATACCTGTTGGCGATGAGGATATCAGCTGCCTTAAGCGCATAAACTCAGGCGCTGCGCCCTTGTCACCTGCCTTTGAGCAGCGTTTTGAGGAGCGCTATCAACTTATAGTGACCAATGGCTATGGCATGACTGAAACCACGTCGTTGATCTCTCGCGCACCCGATACACAACCCCCCGGAAGTGTAGGATTGCGCCTGCCCTATTCCACAATCCGGATCGCATTGCTTGGCAGTGATAACGTAGCAACCGACTGCCCGATTGGACAAAGTGGCGTTGTGCTGGTCAAAGGACCTCAGGTATTCGCCGGGTACAAAGCCGTCACTGACAATGCAAACGCATGGATAGACGGCGACTGGTTCAATACCGGCGACCTGGGTTATCTGGATGATGATGGCTTTCTGTATTTGACCGGTAGAGCCAAAGATCTAATTATCCGTGGCGGCCACAATATTGATCCGGAAATAATTGAGGAACCCCTAAACAGGCACCCCAACGTGCTGAGCGCCATCGCGGTAGGTATGCCGGATCCTTATGCAGGCGAACTCCCCATGGCATTTGTGGTCTTGCAACCAGGTGCAACAGTCAGCGCCGCGGAATTATTGAGTTTCTGTGAGTCTGAAGTATCTGAGCGCGCGGCCATTCCAAAGCGGATTGAAATATTATCAACGATGCCAATGACAGCCGTTGGCAAAATATTCAGACCTGTGCTGCGTGAACAAATCAGCGCCGCTGTGCTGACAGAGCATCTCGCAAGAGCAGGCATCGTTGCTGAGGTCGCCTGTAAAGCAGATAACAAAACCGGCATGAATGCATCGATAAAACTGCACGATGTGACGCAACAATCTGCTGCGGAAGAACTACTCAGTTCATACAACGTTGTGGTTCACATGACTTCCTAATCAACAACCTGAATAGTCAGCCCAGCACTGGTGGAGCGAAGTATTGAACGAGATTCAAGACGTCGCAGCCGGTTCTGGCTGGCTCGGTAAGTCTGGTCACCTAACTCCCTTATTGCTAGCGACATCATCGACAAGTCATCATACGCCTTGTTATCGCCTAACTCCCTAAAGGTCATTCCTAAAGCCAGATAAAAATCCGGCTCCAGATCATTGCGACGAATCGCTTCCTGAAAATGATCACGGGCTAAATCGAAGTTTTTTTCTTCGTAGGCCAGATTACCCAGCATATAGTGGTAGTAAGGGTTCCGGTTATTGTATGACTGGACCGCCCGTCGATAACGCTGCGATTTTGCAGTCTCGCCAATCTCTGCGTAGTAGCGTGCAAGATTATTGACAGCACTAGCATTACTGCGATCCAGTAACGATGCTTTCAAAAAACTGTATTCAGCCAGAGCTGGTTGATTCAGTCGTCCCAGAGCGCTACCTATGTTATTCCAGGCCATCGCCAACGAAGAATCCAATGCCAATGCCACACGAAAGAGCTCTAGCGCCTCTTGTGGGCGTCCTTCTACCAGATGCTCTACCGCCAGGTTATTGAAATAAAGCGCTTGCGCCTGCCTATCAGTGATCACTTCGGCTGTGTGTTGTTGCAATCGAATTTCGGGTGTGAAATCAACTATGTACTGATTGCTCGGACCTACACGCCCGAGTGCATTGATATGCTCGCTGAGCACCAGCAGCTCACCTCTTCGATTCCACATGGGTCGAATCTGTACCGTTTGATAGCGCACGTCCAAACCCAGATGACGTGCCATCCCGATATACAAATTGACCAGAGACAGACAGTTTGCACGGCGCTCTTTAAATGCTTCCGCCGCAGTAAAGTTTGCTGCGTCGTCATATTGGATATCTAGAAATTCAGGCGTAAACAACAAAACCTGCAAACGTTCTACCAACGCCCAACTGGCCAGGCCAGGTTCAATATTAGCGTCCAGATAGTCAATCACCGACTGATCGAGAGCCAATAAATCAACGTCTGGTACGCGTGTATCTGTGCCAAGTATCTGTAACTCGAGCGCGTCATCCTCCCTGAATCCCGGACTCAAGCCAGCAAACTGGCAGGCGCTGAGCATAAGCAGCACTGCAACACAAAAAATCGACCGAAAATTTTTATGCACTTGCGTCA
>JAUSPW010000459.1 GCA_030652635.1 Pseudohongiella sp.
GGTTAACTTTCCGTTTAAAAAATCCCATTACGTGTCCAGCTGGTCAACAATCGCTTTCTCCACTATCTAAGCACATGCAGTAGACAACATAAGCATCAAAAAGTGGCAAAGTGCAGAACAAATATGTCAATTGTCTCGAAAACACGCCCACTTGTGACAAAGTGAAACGCAAGGGGTTTGTGTGTCAGCGAAGCGGGTTAACTCAAAAACAAAGCTGATATACTCGCGCAAAATTACAAAATGGATGGGGTTGCTCGTGACAGATGTTCGTTTAAGTTGGACGCTTGCCGGCCGTAAGCTGTTAGTTTTAATGATTTTGGCGTTTTTTCCACTCACCGCGGGATATGCTCAGCAACCTGCTGCAAGTGGCGTCATGCAGATGACCATGATCCCCGAGGATCGCGCGCAAATTGAACTCGACGGTTTTCTGAACGAAGCGGTCTGGCAACAAGTGCCAGCGATCGATGGCATGCGCGTCATCAATCCCGATACGCTCGAAGCGGCTTCCCTGAGAACTGAGACGCGCATTTTTTACAATGAACGTGGCATTTATGTGGCTGCCATGAACTTTCAGGCCGGCGATACACTGGTTGCCCGCATGAGTTCGCGAGATGACCCTGTACCGCGTGATGGTTTTGTGCTGTCCATCGATGCATCTGGTAATGGAACCTACGGGTATTTTCTGCGCGTCAATCTGGGTGGAACGCTGTCAGATGGCACCATTTTGCCTGAGCGCCAAATCAGTCGTGACTGGGACGGCTCCTGGGATGCAGAAACTCAGGAGCTTGAAAACGGCTGGTCGGCAGAGATCTTTATCCCTTGGGGGATGATGGCCCTGCCACAAGCAGGCGAAACGCGACAAATCGGTATCTATACCGAGCGCCAAGTGATGTATCTGAACGAAACCTGGTCATGGCCAGCGCTTCCGAATACCAATCCAGAATATCTGTCAGCGTTTCAGAAATTTGAGCTCTCCGGTATCAATCCACGCACCCAATTCACGTTTTATCCTTATGCGTCAGGCACTCACAATAACCTGAGCGGTGAAACCAAGGCGCGCACCGGTGCTGACGTTTACTGGCGACCAAATTCCAATACCCAGCTGTCAGCTACTATCAACCCGGATTTTGGTACGGTTGAGTCTGACGATATTGTGGTCAATCTCTCGGCGTTTGAGACGTTTTTCTCTGAGAAGCGCACATTTTTCCTGGAAGGTCAGGATGTGTTCCAGACCTCGCCTCGCAACGGCGGCGGCCCATTTGGCCCCACAACGATGCTCAATACCCGGCGTATCGGAGCGGCTCCAGTGATCTCGGTACCTGCGGGCGTGCAAGTCAGCGCGACCGATCGTAATGCGCCGTCAGATTTGCTGGGTGCAGTGAAAGTCACCGGCACACAAGGCAACTGGCGCTATGGCACCATGGTGGCCGCTGAGGATGACATGGAATTGCGCGGTACTGCAGCGGACGGCTCCAGAGTAAAACTGCAGTCTACAGGTCGGGATTTTGCGATTGGCCGCTTGCTGTATGAAGACACCGCAGGCGGTGGCCGGCGTGGTATTGGCTGGATCGGCACGCGCATGGATCACCCTAACCGACAAGCGACGGTGAATGGTGTCGATTTTGCGTATTTTTCTGCAGATACTCGCTGGTCGTTTGATGGTCAGGTACTGCACAGCGATGTCAATGATGTCAGCGGCCAGGGCGGGTTTTTTGACCTGAATTACCGGCCTGCCCGCGGCGTGCAACACAGTGTGACAGGCACCTATCTTGATGAGACGCTGGACATCAACGATGTTGGTTACGTTCAGCGAAACGACCATCAGCAGTTAGACTATCGCTTAAGTGTGACCGAGTCCGGATTGGAAAAATACCGAAGCCGTACTCGTGGATTTAATATCATCAACCAATGGAACGCAGATGGCCGACCGGTCAGGTTGGGCCTATTTTTTAATCAGGGGCTGACCTATCACAACAATACGTCGCTCAATGCCGGCTTCCGTTACTTCCCTGCACGCATTGATGATCGCCTGAGTCGAGGTAATGGCACTTACAAAATACCCCACCGCCTGGCATATGACCTTAACTGGCGCAGTGACCGCTCACGACCGTTCAGTTTTGGGTTTGGTATCGGCAATGCTGAGGAAGATCTCAAAGCCAACAATATCAACTACTCTTTTGGTATGGACTGGCAGCCCAATGACCGGTTCTCGACTAATATGACAGTGTCTTATCGTGACCGCGAGTCTTGGCTGGTGCACCGTGGTGGCGACCGCATGACGGCTTTCACCGCCACGGAATGGTCTCCGCAGCTCAATGCCAGCTACTTTATCAGTGCCAAACAACAGTTCCGAATTGCGGTGCAGTGGACAGGTATTCAGGCCAAAGAAGATCGTTTTTACCGGATCGACCAGAGCGATGTTCGGCATCTGATGGAAGTATCCAAACCCAATCTGACGTCAGACGACTTCACCGTCAGTCGCATGAGTTTCCAGGCACGCTATCGCTGGGAGATCGCGCCCTTGTCTGACCTGTTTGTGGTCTACACCCGTGGCAGCAATTTGCCCTCAGTCGGCGATTCCGAATTCCAGGACCTCTTGTTTGACGCCTGGAGCGAGCGCGTTACTGATACTTGGGTGGTCAAACTGCGTTACCGTTTGGGTGGTTAAAAAAACAGGCACGCGTTATTGTCACGCGACGGACAAAAAACTGTCTTATGCTGGCGTGGTAAACAACAATCCCTGAAGAAGGACTACACTAATGGCTGGACGTAATTTAACGCGTTACCTGAGCGGAGCTATATTGATGAGTCTGGTTGCCGGAAATCTTGTGCCAGTTAATCTGGCGTACGCTCAGACGGCTGCTCAGTCAAAAGTGGTGGTGGCGCATCGTGGCGCTAGCGCTTATCTGCCGGAACATACCCTGCAAGCTGCTGCCATGGCCTATGCCATGGGTGCCAGCTTCCAAGAGCAGGATGTTGTCATGACTAAAGACGATCAGCTGATTGTCTGGCATGACCTGACCCTCGATCGCAACAGCGATGTGCGGCATAAGTTTCCCAGCCGTGCACGTGAAGATGGGCGGCACTACGTCATTGATTTTACCCTGCAGGAATTACGTACCTTACGTGTCACCGAGGGTTATCGTCTGGACGACAATGGCCAGGAACAACAAATCTACCCGGAGCGGTTTCCACTCTGGCAAGGCAGTTTCCAGATTCATACGTTTGCAGAGCAGCTCGAGTTGATTCACGGGTTGAATCGCTCGACTGGTCGCGATGTGGGTATTTATCCAGAGCTGAAGTCGCCGGCATTCCATCACGAGCATGGTAAAGATATCGGCATGGCGGTGTTGTCTGAGTTGAAACGCTTTGGCTATACCAGCAAAGACAGCAATGTTTATGTACAGACGTTTGAGTTTGATGAACTCAAGCGCGTCAAAGAGCAGGTGCAGCCTGCGCTGGGCATCGAGCTGAAGCTGGTCCAGTTGATGGGTGATGACGAGGACGATTATGGCTGGATGCTGAAACCAGGCGGCATGCAGGAGCTGGCCAAATTTGCGGATGGCATTGGCCCTGAAAAGGGCATGATTATTAGCGGCGACTCTACCCCGGATAACATCATGATCAGTACATTGGTATCCGACGCCCATCAGGCAGGCATGCAGGTTCACCCCTACACGTTCAGGGCAGATACCGGGCAAGTGCCTGCTTATGCCCGTGACTTTGATCATCTGCTGGAGCTTTTTTACGTTAACGCCGGAGTGGACGGCGTGTTTACTGACTTCCCCGACAAGGCTGTCAATTTCGTAAAAAATCAGCGTTGATGCCCCTGTGTATGTCAGCAGTTTCTGCCCGGAAACTGCTGAAAACGGCTCAGTCTGTACGCGCGCAGGCTTCTGGCGTATAATCGCCGCCCTTTTAATGAATTCCCCGCGCCTGCAGGCACAATTATGTCGACGACTTCCGCTCCGGATCTCAGCTTTGCTGAGCTCAATCTTCCCGCCTTCCTGTTAGAAACCCTGTCCAAGGTAGGCTACGAAAAACCCTCACCTATACAGCAGGAGACAATTCCGGCTCTGCTTGAAGGTCACGACATCGTAGGCATGGCGCAGACTGGTACGGGTAAAACCGCTGCATTTGCTTTGCCAGTGCTGGCAAAAATTGATGTCAACAACCCCAATACCCAGGCGTTGGTGCTGTGTCCAACACGCGAATTGGCCATTCAGGTGGCCGAAGCGTTCCAGACCTATGCTCAGGGCATGAAAGGTTTTCACGTGCTGCCGGTATATGGTGGCCAGGAAATGGCGCGTCAGCTGCAGGCACTGCGCCGCGGTGTGCATGTGGTTGTGGGCACGCCGGGACGTCTGCTCGACCACCTGAATCGTCGTTCCTTGAACCTGAGCACCATCAAAACGCTGGTGCTGGATGAGGCCGACGAAATGTTGCGCATGGGGTTTATTGACGATGTTGAGCTGATTCTGCAGCAGACCTCGGCAGACCGTCAGGTTGCACTGTTTTCAGCAACCATGCCGACGCAGATTCGCCATGTTGCCGAAAAGTATTTGCGCAATCCCATTGAAGTCAAAATCAAAACCGCAACCAGCACCAACGCTGATATCGAGCAGTTGTACTGGCTCGTGCAGGGCACGAACAAGCTCGACGCGCTCACCCGCATGCTGGAAGTGGAAGAGTTTGATGGCATGTTGATTTTTGTGCGTACTAAAAACAGTACGCAGGAACTGGCTGACAAACTCAGCGCGCGCGGTTTTTCAGCGGCTGCGCTCAACGGTGATATGAATCAACAGTTGCGTACCCGCACCGTGGAGCAGCTAAAAAATGGGCAGCTTGATATTGTGGTTGCAACGGACGTTGCTGCCCGTGGTCTGGATGTTGAGCGCATCAGCCACGTGGTGAACTACGATATTCCCTACGACAATGAAGCCTATGTACACCGTATTGGTCGAACCGGACGGGCTGGCCGCAGCGGCAAAGCGATTCTGTTTGTTGCGCCCCGCGAGCAGCGTATGTTGCAGTCCATTGAGCGCACTACGCGTAAGAAAATTGAACGCATGGAGCTGCCGACTCGCAGCGAGCTGATACAGCATCGCAGTCAGCAATTCAAAAACACCATTGCGGCGGCGCTGGAAAACGGCAACCAGGAGTTTTTCCGTGTGTTGCTGGCCGAATTCTGCCACGAACATGAATGCTCGATTGAAGATGCGTCCGCGGCGATGGCATTCCTGTTGCAAAAAGACCGACCGCTGGAGCCCTCCGTCAAAGATGTGGTGTCCACTGAGTCCGGTTATGGCAAAGCGCCGTCCGCATCAGCCAATACGGCAACCACCAAAGTACGAGCGCCTCGCAGAGAAGCGTCCGAGTCCTTTGATGTACAGGAAGCGCCCGCTCCGCGTCCTGCCCGCAGCAAACCTCCGATGCACGATGCCCATCCACGCCTGACTCAGGAAGACATTTTTGCTGAGGAATTTGCTCAGGCTGATCGCGATGAAAAGCCGCGCAAGCGTCGTGAGCGCACGCAGACCGAAGACGGTGAAGACGTCGCAATGGAGCGTTTTCGCATTCAGGTGGGTCATGAGCACGGTGTGTCACCACGAGAAATCGTGGGTGCCATCGCTAATGAAGGTGGTATCGAGGGTCGATATATTGGCCGCATCAACATTTATGACACGCACACCACAATTGATTTGCCGCAAGGCATGCCCGAGGACGTGTTCAAGACTTTGTCACGCACTCGAGTCTGTAATCAGCCCTTGGCCATCGAAAAAATGACTAAAGAAGAGGCGGCTGAAGAAGCCAGAACCTCTCCGCGTGGCCCGCGTGGCCCGCGCCCCTCAGGCGATCGCCCTGTTGATAGAGACCGCAGTGAGCGCCCGTCGTCTGAGCGTTTCTCACGTGACCGGTCGTCGTCCGATCGTCCTGCATCTGATCGCCCGCCACGTGAAGGCTTCCGAGCTTCTGCAGGCCCAGATCGCGACAGAGCATCCCGTCCGGATGATCGCAAACCGCGCTTCAGCAATGATCGCACCGATGCGCCTTCGCGTTTTGCTACCAGCACTGCGCGTCCGCCTCGTTATACAAACTCTGACGGCGGTTTTGCGACGCGACGTCAGGCAGTAACCGAACCCGGCTCTGCCCCTCGTTTTGAGGGAAACAGTGAACGCCCGCGTTCTGCACCACGTGCAGAGGGCGCGCGTGATACGAGCTCGTATGATCGTAAGCCACGCAGCGCTGCCACCACGCCGCGCCGCAGCCCTCCACGTGATGCGTTTGTTGAACCAACGTTTGCACCGCGCTCTTTTGAGGACAGGCCAGCCAAATCTGCTGATGCCGACAAAGCTGCCAAAGATAAAAAACGCGGCGGCCCTAAAGTGCGTGCTGACAGGGACAAAGGTAAGCGCCGCACCCCGGCCAAGCGCCCAACCTGATTCAGAGATGGATTTGTTGCCCTGATTTATGATTTTTTGCGGCGTAAGAAATGGAGTTGCGCCGCTAAAGGTCTTCTATAAGCAGCATCACAAATTCAATAAAATTACTGCCCAATTAGGGGTCCAACATGATCGTTCGCGCAGCTGTCCTGCTCTTGTCTGGTTTGTTTCTGAGTTTTGCGGCCCATGCACAGGAATGGGTGTGGGCGCCTGACTTTGAGGTCGGCGACACGATCCCTGCTATAGCGGCACCGGATCAGAATGGCGATGTCAAAACCTTGTCTGATCTCGCAGGAGAGAAGGGGCTCGTTTTAGTGTTAAGTCGCTCATTCGACTGGTGCCCCTACTGCATTGCGCAGTTGCAAAAGTTGGTTGACGTGGCGCCTCAGTTTGCGGAGCTGGGCGTGACAGTGGCAGCGATGACCTATGACTCTCAAGATATCCTTAAAGCCGCGGAAGAGGACTATTCGGTAAACTTTCCGTTATTGCAAGATATTGATGTCAAACATGTGACGGCCTTGGGCATCTTGAATGAGCAATACGAACCAGGGCAGCGCGCCTATGGCATTCCAGAGCCAGGTATATTTTTGCTTAGCCCTGATGGCACCATTCGCTTTAAATTTGCAGATCAGGATTATCGCATGAGACCTGATTTTTCTCTGGTGTTGCAGGCCGCCACCTCGCTCTTAGGAATTTAATCCGGATTGGACTTGTTTGATTGCTTGGCGCTACTATCTAGATAGTGTGTTTAATCGTTCAAAAACAAGGACAATCTGTGATGCGTCGATGTATTCCCCTGATTCTGGTGGCAGGCATGCTCAATGCCTGCGGGCGTGGTGATGATGCCGCCCCCGCCCCAGAGTCCGCCATAGTTCAAATGCCAACTGTACAGGAAGTCACCGCTGCCGACATCGTTGAAGCGCAGTCATTCCTCGGGTCGCCCTTGATCCGGCAAATGGATTTCCCAAACCGCGCTCAGCTTGAAAGTAATCTGATTGCAGCCCAGGCAGAACTCGATGCCAATCCCGGCAGCGCTGACGCCTTGATCTGGTTGGGCAGACGCCAGGCTTACCTGTGGCAGTACCAGGACGCAATCAATACATTTACCCGAGGCATAGAGCAATTTCCTGACGATCCACGCTTTTATCGTCATCGCGGCCACCGCTATGTGACCGTGCGCAACCTGGATGCTGCCATCGCTGACTTTGAAAAAGCGGCGACCCTGTTTGAGGGACAACCGGATCAGGTTGAGCCAGATGGCGCACCCAACCCTCAGAACATTCCACGCAGTACCCTGCAGTTTAATGTCTGGTACCACCTGGGGCTTGCCTATTATTTAAAAGGTGATTTTGAAAGTGCCCTGCGTGCTTATGAAGAATGTATGCAAGTGTCTGACAACGATGACTCAATAGTTGCCACAGCCGATTGGTACTGGATGTCATTGATGCGACTTGGCCGCAGCGATGAAGCAGCTACGTTGTTGGAAATGATCAATCCTGATATGGACATCATCGAGAATGACTCCTACCTGCGCCGCATGTTGATGTACAAGGGTCAGGCGACCCCTGAGAGTCTGTTGGATACCTCAACGGCTGATGACCTGACGATCGCGACTCAAGGTTACGGTGTCGGAAACTGGTATCTGGTGAACGGCGACACCACGATGGCGAGGCAGATATTCGAGCGCGTGCTGGCTGGCCGCTCGTGGTCGGCATTTGGTTACATCGCCGCAGAGGCAGAGCTGGCACGTATGCGCTAAAGAAATCCCGCAGAGTTTCACACTCTGCGCTTGCCAATATGATAAGCAGGCTTATAATAAGTCTGCTATCAAATTTGGTGAGAGTATTACTGTGGCAAAAGCAGACACGATCAAAGAACAGAGTATCGACCTGAATAACAGTCTTGGGTTTGTGATTCACGACGTTGCACGTCTGATGCGGTGGAATTTTGATCGCAAATCTCAGGATCTTGGGCTGACTCGATCACAATGGTCGGTGCTGGCCAGCCTGAAACGTTGTGATGGTGCCCAGCAAAAAACGCTGGCCAGTTTGCTGGATATTGCGCCTATCAGTCTGGCAAGACACATCGATCGACTGCAACAGGATGGCTGGGTCACCCGTCAGGATGACCCGGACGACAGGCGCGCCAAGCGCGTGTTCCTCACTGACAAGGCACATGACATCCTGGCCGAACTGCAAACGCTTGGCCAACAGGTCCGGGCGGAAGCCCTTGCCGGTATCACTCCCGCTGAAGAACAACAATTACTACAGCTCCTGCTCCGCATGCGAGGCAATCTTGCCTTGCCAGCAAACCCCGTAATTTAATTTTTCAGGTGAAAAAATGATTTCCGCAAAAACAGTCAAACATGTCGCCATGTTGATTCTCGGCCCACTGGTCATTGCTGCCATCAGTGCCGTGGTGTACCTGAACGGAGGGCGCATTGTCAGTACCGATAATGCCTACGTGAAAGCGCAGATTATTGATGTCAGCAGCGAAATCTCCGGTCAGGTGACCCGTGTC
>JAUSPW010000463.1 GCA_030652635.1 Pseudohongiella sp.
ACCCATATGCGGCACCTTCAGGCGATTGCCATCGGTATCAAGCAAGGTACCAGAGCCGCCAAAACGTCTGACGCTGCCCGGCAACAAGCCCAGGCAAGGTACATATCCATTTTCATCACTGGATTGCATCAAGGCCTGCATCCCCACACAGATCGCAAGCACCGGTTTGCCTGAGGCAACAGCATCTCGCACGATGTGATCAATGCCCAGCCTGAGAATTTCGGCCATACAGTCGCGAATAGCACCCACACCGGGGAATACAATGCGATCGGCGCTCAAAATGCGGCGGGCATCACTGGTGATATCCACCTGAACGTCACTGCCCAGACTTTCAAGCGCTTTTGACACGGAATGTAAATTACCCATCCCGTAATCAATAACTGCAACTCTATTCATGATTGCTTGATCCTGTGCGGCAACTGATTTTTAGAATCATGCTGCCACACATCTTTATCTCAGAGACTGCCCTTGGTGGACGGGATAACGTTGGCACTGCGCGGGTCGATTTCCATCGCCATCCGCAAAGCCCGGCCAAACGCTTTGAATACGGTTTCAGCCTGGTGGTGCGTATTGTGACCACGCAGATTGTCTATGTGCAGGGTAATCAAGGCGTGATTTACAAACCCTTGAAAAAACTCATAAAACAGATCCACATCAAAGCCGCCCACCGAGCCACGCGTATACGGCACGTGATACTCAAGACCGGGACGGCCAGAGAAGTCGATGACAACACGCGACAAGGCCTCATCAAGCGGCACATAGGCATGCCCGTAACGACGGATACCTTTGCGATCCAGCGCTTTGTTAAACGCCTGGCCCAACGTGATACCCAGATCTTCCACGGTGTGGTGAGCATCAATCTCAAGATCACCTACGGCATGAATATCCATGTCGATCAAACCATGGCGAGCCACCTGATCCAGCATGTGGTCAAGAAAAGGCACACCCGTCTGGCACTTGAACATGCCGGAGCCATCAAGGTTAACGCTGACACGAATCTGCGTTTCTTTGGTATTACGCTCTACGGTAGCCTGACGATTTAATGGCTGATCAGTCATTGATAGTATCCTGATAGTTGTTGCTGGAAGACGGCAGCGCGGCGGCATTATACGCCTGCATTGCGCTTATCGGCCAGCATGTCGCATCAGCGGTGCATTGACTCGCTCAATCCGTTACACTTTTCAGCAGTCTGCGACAGTGAGGTAATGCCATGAGCAAGTTATTAAAAATTCTGATTATTGCCGTTGCCGGCATCGTTGTACTTGCAGTGGGATTAGTAGTTGTTCTGCTCACCGTCATTGATCCAAATCGCTACCGCGGTGCCCTGGAAAACACGGTGGCTCAGCAATCAGGGCTGCAGCTGCAGATTGCAGGTGACATGGGCTGGACGTTCCGCCCGGTGTTTGGCCTGAGCATTCAGGATGTGCGCCTTCGTAATCCCGACAGCCCACAGGAGCTGGCGTCATTTTCAACCATTTCTTTGCGTGTTGATCCTGCCGGCCTGTTTCGCAGCGAGCTGAACATTGAAGAATTTGTGGCAGAAAATCTGCACATCAACTGGATTGTCGACAGCCAGGGCCGCAGCAACTGGCCGGCCGCAGGTTCTGGTAATGCCGCCGTGGTCGTCGAGCCAGGCAGTGCCGAGCTGCCTATCGCTGTCAATATCAAGCAAATTCGGGTCAGCAACGCCAGCTTGTCAGTCCAGAATCAGCAAAACGGCACAAACATGACCGTGCAAAACATCAACCTGATCAGCAGCGATACCAATCTTGAGAACCGCCCTTTTGCCTTATCGCTTTTGATGGAGCTGGTTGACTACGCAGGTAACGGCAATCTGTCCCTGGCAATGGAGACCACGGCCAAAGTGGACTACAACGCCGCCACCCTCACCTTAGACGCACTGAAACTTGACCTCAGCCCATTAAACTTGAGTGGCAATGTGGCAGTTGCCAACTTCCTCACCGACCCAAGCTGGAACGTCAATCTACGCAGCAACACCTTTCCCTTGCCGCACTTGCTGGCCAACTTTGTCAGCAGTGATGAAAGCGCCCTGCCTCCACCCAATCAGCAACAACTCACCATTCATCAGCTGATGGCAAATGGCGACTCCAACGGCTTGAGATTTGAAACC
>JAUSPW010000472.1 GCA_030652635.1 Pseudohongiella sp.
GCGGCGGTGCTGGCCCAGCAAGTTGAGGTAAGACGCTGGCGATGCATCATCATCACAGTGCCATATCTGGGCTATCTCATCCGGGCTCACACCGCAGTTGGCCAGATACGCCTCAGCAGTCGAGCGAAGCGCAGCCGTATCCATGTTGGCTGGCCACTTATTTTTGTTGACGATTTCGTTCAGGGTGCTCGCAGGTAAGCGCAGTTCGCGGTACATATCTGCCTGCGAAATTCCTGCGTAAAACATGACCCGTTTCAGTACGATCGGCGCCCAATTTGCCTCTCGTCTGTTTTGCCTGGTTCGCAATGCCATTACTCTCTCCTTTAATGGATCTGTGACGTCTTACTTGACCAGCGACAGTTTGGCCTCTGGTAATGGGTTGCTGATGAGCTTCAAAAGCACATCAAATTCAGCGACAGGTACCCCAGTGGGGAAGCGATCGCGAATGAGTTGATTCTCCTCGGGCGTCAGTGCGCGGCCGATGGAGGAGCGCAAGCGTTTTGCAGCTTCCAGCGTGCTCAGCGGTTTGGTTTCGAGCAGATTGGTGTTGGGCAGATCAATGTCAGTACCCAGACGCGGCATATAGGAAGGCTTATAGACATTGGCCAGGTGGCTGTGTGCATCCAAGCCACCGAAAGGCGCCACGTTTTTGCGCTTAAGTTTTTCGATTTCCTCATCCGTTTTGTCCGGATAAGCGTTGCGGTTGGCAGCTTTGCGATTGACGTCCTGCACAGTGTCCGGCATTGATTGGAAGTCTTCGCCCCACACGGGCGCATCGACGCGGAAGCCAGACAGGTCATTGAACAGAACTGGGGATACACTGAAACTGCGTTTCTCGTCTTTGTAGTCGGTCACGATCACTTTGACTTGCCGATCACCAAAGACCAACGGACACACATCAACTTTTGCACCGGGGTAAATATTCGGCAGATCGCGAACATCGTAGGTCAACGACCTATCAGCCTGCGGGTGCTTGAAGCTGATGGTCAAGGCCTGGCTGACGACACGCGACTGCGGTGTGGCCGCCAGCAACGTGCGGCACAAGGCGACATCTGGCAGTATTCGAAGCTGCTCTTTACGGATGGTTTGCCACAGCGCAAAACGCGCTACTGGCTGCGCCATGCCCACGCGATCGAGTCTGCTGTCGTAATGAGGAATCGCATTTGCGTTGAATGCAATCGACCAACGTTCGGCCGCATCGTTCAGTTCGTCAACGCTATGCACCGGTTCAAAACGCAAGCGGCTTTCAAAGAGCTTTTCGACAATGTTGTTACCGACTTCTACCTGGCCTTTGGCACGCGCATTGTGCGCCTTGTGTGGGATGTCTTTAACATCCAGCGCAATCAGACCATTCTTGATCGCTGAAGATGTATTGGCGCTGCCTTTATCCCAGATAAGCAAGGTAGGGACGCCGTGCATTGGCCTGCCGGCCATTTGCGCCCAGCACCACAACATAAAGTCCCACAGATTGGCTTGTGTCTCGCCCGCACTCTGGTAGTAGCGTACGAGCACGGTGCCTGAGAAATGGTCTGTGAGGACATACCGCCAGACGCGAAGCGCAGCGTTTTTTTCGATATTCTGCGGCTTGTTTTTGTAGAACTCATCATCACTGGCGAAGCGCTGTATGTCCTGTCCTTTTTTACCAGGCAGGTAGTACAGCACGCAGTATGAAGGATCCACCTGATGCACGTGGTTCGGATACAGAGACTGCATTTGGACGTGAGGCGTGGCTTTCTTGAGCGCTGCCGCGTTCATCTGCTTTTGGCGCAGCAAACGGTTCAGGTGGCCGTTGCTTACGGCGATCTCTCGGCCATTTGCCTGGAGTATGCTGCGCGCATTTGGCACGTCCATGATGGCTTTGCCATTCGCCCTGATGGACGTTACAACGGCGGTCGCCAGATCATTCAACACTCCATCGGTCACTGACGTTTTGCCGGCATCTGAACGCTTTTTCCGACCAGAGCTCCAGCCGACTTTTTTCAAGTGCTCATAGACTTTGTGCGCGGACCAGCCAAGCGCCTCAGCTGTCTGTTCGACCTCAGTACGTTTGACGCCATAGGGCGCGATGTCGAGCCTCATGGCCAACTGACGAATGATGTCTGCGACTGACTGGTCCATGGCTCTTAGTCCTCTGAATGCTCAATAAAGCCGCCAGAAGACACCGGCATGTAAACGGACAAATTGAGCCCGAACTCCTGCTGCAATTCACTCACACATTCGGCCAGCAATATGATGTGATCAGAGAACGGCTTGACGATCGCTTCCATTTCCTGCTTCGACAGATCGAACCTGTTCATCTCATCCTGAATTTGTTCAATCTGCGCTCGCAGATGGGAAATTTGCTGAATAGCGCCACCTGTCATGGTGGTTATATTGAGGCCAATCTCGGAGACTACCCCTTCCCATGTCTTTACCCGGCGCTGGCGCTCAGTCAGAGCTTTCTCCAGCTGATTTAACTTTTGATCTTTGCTTTCCAGTAACCGCTGGTTGATTTCGTCCTCTTCTTTTCGACGTTGTCTTTCTTTTCGCAGTGCTGCTGCCAACTCCCGCGTTGTCATTTTGTCGATGTCATCAAGCTTTAAACCAGCGATCGTTCCGCCCCCAGCGAGGGCCTCAAGATCGTCATCGTCTTCGACCATCAGCTCAAGTATTTTCGACCTCCCCAATAGCGCTAGCGGGGTCATTTTTGGATCGTTCAGTTTGGATGATGCCTGTATAAGGCGTTGTGCGGTTCTAGGAGCTATACCAATACGTTCTAAGCAGTTTCCAAACTCACCGTGCTCCGTATTCGCTTTCAAAACGACTAGACGCTTGCCAAGTTCGATCATTGATGAAGCGGACTGCTTAAGATAAAAACGGGCCTCGTTCTCGATTCGAGTCTTGTCGTATGGCAGGTCCTCTCCATAGGTTTTGTTGATAACGGCGAGGTTGTGACCATAAACTGCCTCTTGAATATTGTGCTCCTCTTCAGCCAAGAAGAGAGAGTCGCGAGATGAGCTTGCGACCATAACTGGCCCGGTCATTTCCAGCGCTTTAGTTTCTTTCGGGCGCCCGGGTGTGCGTTTTTCTTTTGTTGCTGTAGCCATTGGCTCTCTCCTTACGTTGGGGTGCGTGAAAATCGCTGTTCTATCTCCAGCACCGCGTGCTTGACTCGTGCCAAACCTTCTGCATGAGCTCTAGAGATCTGGACTATTTTCGGCCCGAGGCGCCACCGACCTTTTAGTCCGGGTATCTCTTCAACTACGCCTATCTTGAGTAGCGCTGCGAGATCTCTTGTGACAGTTGGGCGAGAAATTTTGAGTGCCTCGGCAAGTTCTGAGTTGCGAACTCCGTTAAACTCATGGCCGGCCATTAGCAGTACGATTTCGAAAACACGTTCGTGTATGTTTTCAGACATTGTGGTTTTGCTCCTCAAAAAGACTTAATTCAGGACAATCGGTTTTTTCAACATTGCAACGGTGCCAGGCAAGATTCTCCAGCGCCTCGGTTAAGACGCCGATACATTGCTCTTGGGAAAGTCGGGAATCATGGAAGTCAATCAGTGCACCCACGGCACTGGTCAAGCTGCCCTGCAGCGCATTGATGTCGCGGGCCTCAGCTCTGGCGCCAGATGGAATTTTGAGCGTCAGGTATTGCGCAGAGTGAGCCAGATACCGACTTACAAAACTTACACCGCACGCGTATTCAAAGGGGCGAATCAACACTGCCGGCATGCGGCCCTCTGACATCCATTTGTACAAAGAATGGTGACTGGGCTGTCCCATTAACTCAGCAATTCGCTCAACGGAGAGGTTTCGTTTCTCTCTGGCATACAGTGAGCAGAGCTCAATCGCATGGGTGATGCTGGTGGGCTGAGCTTTGTTCCAATTTATGCGTGACATTCGAAGACCTCCTGGAGGATGTCTTCTAAACAAATCGTTTTTTTCGCTCTATGCTGGTTGCTTGCGGCTCTATAGGCTGTGACCAAATGCGTCTTGCTGACGCATTTCAAATCAATGTTGGAGACAAAAATGTACTCTAAAGAGCGAATAGCACGGCTGGAAATACTGGCACTAAACCAAACACTGATAATCGAGCAACTGAGCTGTGCCATTAGTGCAATGATGTCAACAGAGGTTCGGGCGCAAGCTCTGGATAGATCGGCAGAGGATCTGCTCAAACTGGTGTTCACTGAGGGCGTGCCGCTCGCCATTCTGGATCTGGCGGTAGATTGGCGGCAGAAAATCGCGAGACCGGACATTATGCAGACTTCCTGAGAACGCCCTGCGCCTGCAGTCGTTGAGCCAGCTCTTGATCGCGCTCTTCGTCTGTGCGAATCGGGCCGTGATACATCGGCACGTCAGGAAAAACGTGATCGACCGGCTTCTCAAGGGCTGTGGCAATAGCAATTGCGACTCGGTGGTTATGTCTGAGCCTCCGCACGACAAGCGATACATGGGGTCCGGAGAGATCCAGAAGCTTCGCTATACGTGCAAAGTTATATCCTCTTTTCAAAAGTAGGTGACGAATACGCTCGGCGTCCACGGTGTTATACTCCTTGGCGGTAAATGTGCTGTTTGGCGACAGCAAAATAAAAGATAAGCAACGAGGTGAATGATGTTCCATTATGTATACATTGGTCAATAGTTAAAATGGAAATAAGTACACAAAATGAAAACATTGGGAAGCGATTGCGGGAAGAACGGGAGAGAACTGGCTACCTACAAGCCGAATTTTGTGCTCAAGGATCTGTGGGTAGAGTCACGCAGGTAGCTTATGAAGCGGGAAGCAGATCGCCTTCGGCTGAATATTTGGCAAAAGTAGCGCGCATAGGTGCAGATGTTCAGTACATTGTCACTGGGGTTCGTAGCGCAAACCTGCAAGAGATCGATACAGCGGAAAGCAGCTTGCTTAATGTTGCGGAGGATGGTGCAAAATACTCACTCACTGCCAGCAAAGATCTCGATATGGATTTAATGAACAAAATAGTTCAGGGTGTCTGGGCTGTGATCCTTGATGCCAAAGAATACGAGGGGTTATCGTCTAAAGCATTTTCTAAAGCTGTTTCGATCATTTATCAGAATAAAAGACTCGCCAACAGTCAGTCGGCCCCAAGAAGTGATACTGTAAGATCTGTGCTGGATGCACTGATCATGGGAGAAATCGAAAACTGATCACGAGACAGCAAACCACATTAATTGGGCGCTTTGCGCTGTGAGCCCCTCATGGTAGAGACAGAATAGGGAAAAAATATGGAACCGATTGCAGCCATTTTTTTTGCGCATGGACTCATTTTCGGCAGCTTTTGCGTGTTTGTCGCAGGAGAGAAAAACCGTGATCAATTCGGCTGGGCTGTCTTGGGTTTTTTCTTCGGCATCGTGGCTCTGGTCTCGCTTGTTGGCGTTCCCAGCTTGCAGGCGAAGCCAGAGCCAGAGCCAGTTACCGAAGGGGCAGTATCAGACCAGTTGCCCTAGTCCGATGAAGAAAACGCGGGAGTGGAATCGAAACCGGCCGGTTATATTACTGACGACGGGAAAAGTTGGGTCTGCTCCTGTGGCGCGTCCAACGAATACAAGCCCGACAAACCGGTCCAGAGCTGCATTAACTGCAGAACCAACCGTGACTACGCAGTGGCGGTTTAGGTCTTTATCCCCATTTACTAACTTAGGTTAAAAGCCGCTCCGCCCCCCCGCTCAGTACCATCATTCCAACCTTTTGGAGTGGTGTAATGAGCAACATCTTTTTCCGTGCCCTGCAGGAAACTCTCCTCAAAGAGGGCAAGCTTTCAACGAATTCGGCAGACCGTGGCGGAATTACCAACTACGGTATATCCATTCGATTTCTGAAATTGCTCCCTCTTGTTGATGCCGATGTCAATGGTGATGGTCACGTCACCGAAGCAGACATCCGGGCGCTGACGGGTAACGCATCACACGTGGCTCATTTGTACAAAAAATACTTCTGGGACCATTACCGCCTGGACGAATGCCAGCACCCTCGGATCGCCATCAAGTTGTTTGACATGTTGGTCAATATGCGGTCGGTGATGGCCGTCAAGTGCCTGCAGCGTGCGCTCAGAGCGTGCAATACACCGGTGCTTGAGGACGGGGTTTTAGGCAGCAAAACGTTTGCGGCGATTGCTAACATTCAGGATGAGCGCAATCTGCTCGCGCCCATTCGCTCCGAGGCCTTTGGCACCTACCAGTTGATCGTTGCTGCTGATGCGAGCCAGGCTCAGTTTCTACCTGGCTGGAAAAACAGGGCCTACTCATGAAGATCTTCAATTTCCTGTCCGAAGTAATCAAACCCGTTACAGAGCTGATCGACAACGTGCACACCAGCACGGATGAGAAGTTGCAACTGCGCGCCGAGTTCCTGCGGTTGCAAAATGCGGTCACCGAGCAGCTGCTGGATTACGAAAAGCAGATCCTGATATCTCAGACACAAATCATCACAGCCGAGGCCAATGGCCAAAGCTGGCTGCAGCGCTCCTGGCGCCCGATCACGATGCTGACCTTCCTGGTGCTGGTTGTGTGCGACAGCTTTGGCCTGCTCGCGTTCCGGCTATCTGAGGAGGCGTGGCAGCTGCTGCAGATCGGGCTGGGCGGCTATGTTGTCGGCAGGTCTGCCGAGAAGATCGCGCCGCAACTGAAGAACATGATGGGGGGAGAAAAATGAGCACACGTGACGGCTGTGTTGCCAGCGCCGTTGAGTCCTCAAAAAGGACTCATTCGGGGCCGGCATGCATAAACAAAGATGAAAGGATATTCAGTAAGCATTACGCCAAGCGGCTTCGAGACCAGTTACGGCATGGATGCCACTGCACTTGTCGTAAGTGCGGTAATTCTTTGCTCAACCATCTTTTCGAACGCAGACCCGCGCTCTCGTACGTCGGTAAGCTTTGGCAGACGCTCAATCAGACCGTCATTCGCTTCTTTAATAAAGCCCGCAGGATCGCGGGCTCGGTAAGAGGTAATCATTAGTAAATGTGTGATCAGAAGCTCGTGCGCGAGCAACTGGGCATCTAGTTTGTCGTTCATGTGGCTCTCCTTTCGTTGGTGGAGAGCCGACTATAAGCAAAGGAGCAGCGTGTGGAAACAGCTGACATATTAAAGATCATCGTCCCGATCATCCTGTTCACCCTGGGCGGTATCGCGGGTTTAGTGAAGTGGATCCTGATCCGTGAAACCGACAGCCAGCGCAAAGGTGAACAAGCGCAGCAGCAATACTGGGCAGCGGTGCACAAGAGTTTGGAGAAATTGGTTGAGGATCTGAGCCAGCAATTTCACACACACAAAAGCGAGCTGACGCAGCGGGTGGATCGCTCTGACGCACGGATTCAGGACGTTGATCGGCGCCTGCAGGAGTTTCGCGAACTGGTGGCTGGTGAGTACATCAAGCGAGACGACTGGCTGGAGCACGCGGTGAACCTGGAGCGTAAGGTTGATCAACTGCGCAACGATTTCAACAAAGAAATTAAAGATCTCATTAAAGCGATAGCAAATTGGAGAACAACACATGGGGCTGACTGATCTGGAAACCCAACGCGATCGGCTGCGCCGTTTGCGCATCTTGCAGGTGCTTCAACAAAATCGACCCGAGCCGGTTGGCGATGGGCTGATTGGCCGTTGCCTGCGTGACGATATCGATCTTGGGTTTACCCAGGCCAACATCCGAACCAGCATTGACTACTTGGCCGAGCGCGGTCTGGTCGCGATCACCCTGCGCACAACCGAGCGCTGGATTGCAAAAATCAGTGCCAATGGTGTGGATTTTCTCCAGGGCGTTGGTGCCAAAATTGATGGCGTTGCCCACCCCGAGGAGTTCTGAGCATGCCCGCGGTGAGCAAGATCCAGCAGCTGCCTGTTGAGGTCAAAGCCTGGCTTGATTCGCAGCTCGTGGCCAACGCGTTTGGTAACTACGACGATCTGACTGCGCAGCTCAACGCGAAGCTCGCAAACCATGAACTGGAGATGACCGTCAGTCGATCGGGCCTGGGTATCTACGGCAAAACCCTCAAAGATCGCATCGAAAAAATCCGCTCCAGCACCGCGGCTGCAAAACTGCTCAACGAGACCATGGACGATGAAGGCGATGCACTGGGCATGGCCAACGTTGCCATGGCGCAGGACCTGATTTTCCAGCTCATGAACAAGTACGATGCAGACGACACTGAGAAGCCTGTCAACATCAAAGAAATCTCCACCTTGTTCCGGGCACTCGGCAATATCAGCCGAGCCTCTTTACCTCAAAAGCAGTGGGCCAAAAAAGTACGCGAAGAGCTGGCTCGCAAGACTGCAGAAGCGATCAGCGAGATCCAGGCAGAAGCTGGCCTGTCTGATCAGCAGTTTGAACGCGTGCGTGCCAAATTCCTTGGCATAAAAATCGATGGCTAACTTGAATGCTCAACAAGAAAAAGAACTGTTGGATCAGGTAAAGGACATCCAGCGTGAGCGCGTGGGCCAGTTCAAAGCGTCCTCCGTGCCGGATGTGCTACTGCCTTACCAAAAGGAATGGCATGCAGATCAAAGCCCCGTTCGTATCTTGGTCAAATCCCGACGTATTGGTGGCACATGGGGCTGCCTGGCTGCAGAGGCCACGCTCGAAGCGGCGCACCGCGGCGGCATGAATCAGTATTACGTGGGTTACAACAAAGAGATGGCTGCAGAGTTCATCGGTGATTGCGCCAGTTTCGCCAAAGCGTATCAAGTTGTCGCCTCTGAAATTTCCGTGTCGCTGGACAAGTCGGTCATTGATGACGAAGACAAAGACATCCTGCGATATCGCATCCGCATGGCCTCGGGTCATGAGATCGTGGCGCTGTCCAGTAAGCCTTCCAACCTTCGTGGCCATCAAGGGCATGCGCGCCTGGATGAGGCGGCGTTCCATGACGATCTGCAGGCGCTGATCGACGCGGCCATGGCGTTTCTGATCTGGGGCGGCCGCGTTGATATCTGCAGCACCCACTTTGGTGATGGCAACCCGTTTAATCAAATCGTGCGCGAAGTCGAAGCCGGCAAACTGAAATACTCAGTGCACAAGGTGACCTTTGACCAGGCACTGGAGCAAGGTTTCTACCAGCGCATTTGCCTGGTGAAAGGCGAAGTCTGGACACTGGAAAAACAGCGCGCCTTTCGTGATCAGATTTATGCACTGTATGGCACCGCGGCTGACGAAGAACTTGGATGTATTCCCTCAGCAGGATCCGGCGCGTATTTCACCCGTACCTTAATTGAGCAATGCCAGGACGAGACCATCCCGGTGGTTCGTTTTGCCAAAAAGCCAGAGTGGGTCACCGATCCGCAGCGCATTGAGCAGACCGAGATTTGGTGTGAAGAGGTGCTGCGCCCACTGATCGATAACATGGACATGGGTCAGCGCAGTGTGTACGGCCAGGACTTTGGCCGCGATGGTGACTTGTCTGTCATCCGCATTATGCAGGCCAATGGGGCCCGGCGCTGGCGAGTCGCATTTGACCTGGAACTCCGCAAAATTCCCTTTGATGTGCAGCGTTACATCATGCACTTCATCATCGATCGTTTGCCTTTGTTTCATCATGCCAAATTCGATGCGCGCGGTAACGGCCAGTCTCATGCTGAGGCCGCGCTGCAGGAATACGGTGAGCAACGCATCGACTGCGTGATGGCGAGTCCCAAGTGGTACAACGAGTTTTTTCCCAAATACAAATCGGCGTATGAAGATCGCACGATCATTGTCCCCAAAAGCGAGGATGCGATTGCCGATCACCGCCGAGTTGTATTGCACCAGGGCAGTCCAAAAATGTCAGACGGCCGTGATCGTGGCAGTGATGGTTTATACCGCCACGGCGATGTGGCCATTGCCGGCGTGATGTCCTACGCCGCCGCGCTGGAGGAGAGCGAACCAGCAGCTGGCAGCACAGTCGATGTAGATCCGATGCAGACACTGCCAACACGCATGGAGTCACGGCGAAGAACAACGATGTGGCGCTAAAAATACGAGGCCCTGAGAGGCCCTATACGGCGTTTTAGGCTGACCCGGTACATTGACGTCAGAAAGTTTGTAAAAACGGCACGAATCTATTCATGAATACAACCATCGCGAGATTAAAACCATGAGCGGCATTGCACAGGCAGATGATGACAACATGGTCGCTGATCAGGCCCAAAACTTTGTTGAGGCGGCAGGATCCAGTATCGATTCGGATGAATCACAGTGGCGCCCGTTGTCAGGTAACAACGATCGCGACCTGGAGCCAATGAAGCAGGACCGGATGCAAAAGCTCGCGAAGTTTTTGTGGGAATCGAACCTGCTGGCAGATCGCATTATTGAGTTACCGCTGGCGTTTATTTTGAGCGACGGTGTGCGCTTGACGGTGCCGGATCCGGAAGCACAAAAAATCATCAACCGGTTCTGGTATGACCCGATCAACAAGATGGATTTGTCACTGGAGGAGTACGCACGCGAGCTGGCACTTTTTGGTGAGCAGTGCTACCCGACGTTCGTGAACAAGGTCAACGGCCATGTGCGCCTTGGTTATCTGGATCCGGCTGAGATTGATCAGGTGATTACCGATCCGGACAACAAGCGTCAACCCATTGGTGTGCAGACCAAACGCGACAAAGCCGGCAATGTGCGCAAATACAAAGTCATCATCAACGCAGATGAATCCGTGTTTGGCCCGCGCGCCAGGCGCAAACGAAAAACCTTTACCGATGGCGAGTGTTTTTACTTTCGCATCCGCGGCCTTGCCAGTGGCTCGCGTGGCCGCTCCGATCTGCTGCCTCAAATGGATTGGCTCGATGCCTATGACCAGTTCATGTTTGGCGAACTCGATCGCAACAGTGGCCTGCGAGCATTTATCTGGGATGTGTTGATCAAAGGAGCCAGCCAGCCCGAGATTGACGAAAAGGCCAAAAGCATCCGCCTGCCGCAAAATGGTGGCGTGCGAGTGCACAACGAATCGGAGACCTGGACACCGCAAGTGCCGCAGATGAATGCAAGCGACACCAGTCAATCTGCTCGGCTATTTCGCAATCATGTTCTGGGTGGCGCAACAATCCCGGAGCATTGGTTTGGCGGTGGTGGGGATGTGAACCGCAGCACTGCCGGCGAAATGGATGAGCCAACATTTAAGATTCTGGCCTCTCGCCAGCGGCGCATCAAATACATGCTCGAAGAAATCGGCACCTATGTGCTACGCCAGTGGGCGGAAAAAACCGGCAAAGGCAACTTCGAAGACAACCTTGAATTTTGGGTCACGTGTGAGTTGCCAGAAATGGTGCAGCGCGATACCACCAAATATGCATCCGCCATGCAGCAAGTTGTCACGGCCTGTGTGGCTGGCTTGACGGCAAAACTGATGACACGCGAGATGTGCATCGAGCTGATCGTGGCGACAGCGCGCCGCCTGGGTGTGGATAAAGAGCCCAAGCAGCTGCTAAAGGAAGTTGAGGAGATGATCAACAAGGCACTGCTCGATGACGTCGATCTGAAGGTTGGATTGAACGATGACCAACAGTGAGCGGCGCAAGGCATTTAACAAGGCACTGCGAAAAGCCATCGCTGACTATGAGAATCAGACGGCTGAATCGTTGCTGGCACTGAATGCGATTTTGAACAGTGCGCGTGAGCAGATTGTATTTCGACTGCGCCGAAGCCCCTCCGACTATGACCTGTATTTGCTGCCCGCGCTGGAGGCGCAAATCGGCGCGATCATGACAGGTGTCAGTCGGCAGAGCGTGAGCGTTGCTCAGCAGGCACTGGCCTCTGGCTGGTTAGCCGGCGAGCTGATCGTTGATGCGCCGCTCTCAGCTGCCGGTGTGGCAATCAATGGCATAGCGCCTGCGATTGACACACGCCAGCTGCTGGCCCTTCAGCATGTGACCACCAACAAGATACAAGGTGTCACCAGCGCCATGGCCACCAACATCAACACACAGTTGGGTCTGGTGATGATGGGTGTGCAATCGTCAGACACGGCGGTCACTGTGATCACCAATATACTGGATGAAACTGATCGTGGCCGCGCGCTGGGCATCTTGCGTACTGAGATCAGCCGCGCCAACTCCATCGCCTCACACCTTCGCAAACTCTCTGCTGCAACAGTGGTGCCGGGGATGCAGAAGCAGTGGCGCCGATCCGGCCGTAAACATCCACGGGCATCACACAGTTTTGCTGATGGCCAGGTGCAAGATATGGATAAGCCGTTTATGATCGGGGGTGTGCCTATGATGCACCCGCATGATCCGGCCGCACCCATAGGCGAGGTAATCAATTGCGGTTGCCAGGCGCTGCCCTACATGAAGAGCTGGACCATGTCCCGCCCCGGCGCCATTGAAGACGCCACCTGAACCCTGCCCCTGCTTTCACTCAATTTCCTAACTTAGGTTAAAAGCCCCGCCAACCGTGCCTTGGCTACTCTGCATTCGTCGAATCTTTTTTTGTTCCTGACGGAGAGCAGCCAATGAGTAAGCCCCTGAAAAAAACTGCCACTGCGGCGACCATCGCGATTGCGCTGGGCGCGGCAAATACCGACGTCGGCGCTGCTGCTGAGACATTACAAAACACAGCTGCTGACACCTCAGCGCCTACCCCAGGCGAGACCTCGGCACAAGGTGCCACCTCAACCGAAAACACCACTGAATCCGGTACTGAAGAAGCTGCAGTAGTGCGCGCTGCTCAGTTTGCGGGTGTTGCGGTTGACCAGGTCTATGCGTTTCGCGAATTGCCCGATAACCGCTTTGTTGTTGTTACCCGCTCAGGCCGAAAGATTGACCAGACCCCGGCAGAGCGAGCACAGGCAGCACGTCAGGCCGCCGCTGAAGCCGCTGCAAAAGCAGCACAAAAAACTGCTAAGGCAGCGCGTTAATGAAACGCATTCCAAAAGATGGCTTGGTCGGTGAGGTTGCGCTGCGCGAAGCGGCCAGCGAAATGCGCGACATGATCGAACTGGTGCGAAGTGCTTTGCACGAGAAGCTGAAACTGCAGCTCGGTCGATCTGACTGCTGGGTTGATCTTGAAGCCATTTATCCAGATCGCGCTGTTGCCCGCTTGGGCGGCCGCTTCTACGCCTACCCCTATGTGATCAGCGCGGACAACTCAGTTGCAATTAGCGATCCCACGGAAGTGGTGCGCGAGTTCACATCCGTCAGTGCTGCTATGCGCGAAAGCGTCTCGTTGATCGAAGCGGTTGGCGATGAGGAACATTCAAATTCATTCCTGATCAGGGTCATTCAATCAGGTACATCAAAGAACGGGAAGGTATACCCGGCTTCGGTGCTGCGTGAAGCGGCACCGCTTTTTAACGGCGTTCGCGTGTTCATCAAAAGCGATGAGGATCATCTGCAGAGCAAAGGCAAAAGCGTCGGAAATCTGATTGGTGGACTGCGCAATGCGCAGTTTATCGAAGGTACCCAATCCGACACCGGCGAGATCCGCGCCGTGCTCGATGTGTTCGAGTCTGAGGCAGTTGTTGCCGGCAAGCTGCGTGAAGCAGTCGCGCGCAACATGACCCATCTGTTTGGCTTTTCCATCGACGTCTCAGGCGAAGCCAAACGCAAAGGCAAATTCATGGAAGCCGTGCGCTTCACCACCATTCACTCCGTCGACCTGATAGTTGAGCCCGGTGCCGGCGGAGAACTTATACACCTTATCGAGGCGGTTGCCTCAAATTCACACACTGAGGACGATGCCATGAAGCTCCGAATGCTTGAAGCGATCCGCAAAGCCAACTCCGGCAAACTGCCTGCAGGCTTGGATGAAAATGATGATGAAGCGGTGTTAGCCGCCTTCCAGGAGGCCACAAAAACGCCTGCTGCCAACACCGACAATCTGGTGACACAGGATCAGCTCACACAGATGGAAGTGCGCACAGCGATGCGTGAGGCCGTGCGTGGATCCAAACTGCCAGAGAAGGCTCAGGACAAACTGATCAAACAACTGGAAGCCGATCCGGCACTGACAAAAGCCAAGTTCCAGGAAGCGATCAATGAAGAGCGCGACTACCTGGCTTCGTTCACTGAGTCCGGCCATGTCCGTGGTCTTGGCGGCGGTGACGGCACTGTCGGTGCGAAGGGCATTGCTGAAATGCTCGACAAATTGTTGGACCGTGATGACAACGAAGTCATCAGTCTGAAAGAGTGCTACCAGGAAGCCACCGGTGACAAACGCATCACTGGCCGGCTGCGCGACTGCCGATTTACAGAAGCACTGGACACTGATTCGTTCCCTGTTTTGCTGGGCGATGCAGTTAACCGTCGTGTGTTGACCATGTACAACGACAACGTGAGCAACGAGCTGTGGCGTCAGGTTGTCAGTGACATCGTGCCATTGAACGATTTCCGTGAACGCAACAATGTTATGTACGGCGGTTATGGTGATCTGCCTGTTGTTGCGGAAAAAGCAGCATACGTCGGGCTGGATGAGCCGACCGAACTGGCTGAGAAATACAGCCCGATCAAGCGCGGCGGTATCGTCAGCGTGTCACTGGAAATGATCAAAAACGACGATGTCGGCATAGTGATGCGCATTCCACGTGACGTCGCCTCTGCTGCCAAGCGCACGCTGAACAAGTTTGTCCTGGACATCATCCGAACGAACCCAGTGATGGCGGACACCAAAGCACTTTTCCACGCCGATCACGGCAACCTGGGCACTGCTGCGTTCAGCAAGGCAGCGTACTTGGTTGCGCGCCTGGCCATGATGAAGCAGACCGATCACGACACTGGCGAGGCCATGGGTCTGGCGCCACATATCCTGCTGTTGCCAGCAGATCTGGAAGAGGCAGCATTTGAGGCGTTCCGGCGCGCGGACAACGTTGATCCAGACTTTGCACAGTCGACCATGCCATTGATTCGTCCAGTGCGCTACTGGACCGATGTCAACGACTGGGCGCTGATCTGTGATCCTTCAGAGCATCCAACGATCGAAGTCGGCTTCATGGACGGCAAGCAAGAGCCTGAGATGTTTATCCAGGACTCGCCGACCGCCGGCAGCATGTTCACCAATGACATGGTGACCTACAAGATCCGACACATTTACGGTGGTTCACCATCGTCCTGGAAAGGCATGCGCAAGCACGTAGTTGCTTAAGGTCTGACGATGGAAGCGGAAGCCTTTGAAAGTTTGATGACCGCCCTGGTGCGAGACGACGACAGCCGACTCTCTCCCGGAGATGTCTCGGCCGCACTGGGGCTGGTCATCAATCGATACAACGCCGATCGCCCGCTGACCCTCGTTGAAGATTGCCTGGTAGACGCTGACCTGGTGCTGCAAACCCCTGAGCACTGGGTCAACAAGCGCAGCTCGCTGCGGGCCATTGAATGGCCAATTGGATCGAATCCGCCCAAGTACATTACAGAGGATGCTTTCTATGTCTATGACCTTCCCGCAGGTGATGTGGAGCTTCGCCTACTTGCTGGCACTGCTACTGCTGATCAGCTCGTTCGCGTTTCTTACACAACCGTCCACACCACGCCAGACACTTTCCATGCAGACGATTGTGAGGCTCTGGTTTGTCTGGGCGCAGCAATCCTTTGTGACCAGTTGGCGGCGCTTTACGGCCATGCGTCGGACGTCGCGATTCAGGCGGACAGCGTTAATCACAACGATAAAGGCCGCCAGTTTGCTGCTCGTGCTCGTGAGTATCGCGCTCGTTACGAAGGTAAGTTTGGCAAGCCCACCACCAGTTCCGCTGCCAGCGCCATTGTGCGTCCAGCCAACCCTAGACCTCAGCCCGGTATGTTTCGACGATGATCAGCATCCAGAGCAATTTGCCTCAGTTGCAAGCGTTGTGGGCAACGGCCCCGCAGATCACCGAGCGCCAACTGGGCAGATCGATGACCGAAGCGGTGTTTTTGCTGGAGCGCGAAGTGCTGGAGCGAACCCCGGAAGGTATTGGCGGCACGGCCGGCTTGAAAGGCGGTATTGCCGCGATCCCACCGGCTGCGCCCAGCGCTATCAATGGTGAAGTGATTGGACTGGTGATCGGCAGTGCGGCGCACACCGTGCCCATAGAGATGGGCACCAAACCGCACTTTGCACCGATAAGGCCACTGCAGGACTGGGTGGAATACAAGTTGGGACTTGAAGGCAATGAGGCGCGAAGTGTTGCCTTTGCCATTCGCCAGAGCATTGCCAAAAAAGGAACCGAAGGCAAGTTCATGTTCCGCGATGCGTTCGCGGCCAATGAGCAACAAGTTGAACAGATGCTACTGGCCGCGTTGCCACGCATCGTTCAGGAGTTAACTGATGAGCAGCAGTGAAGTGGTTCGCGGCGCGATCCTGGACGTGCTGAACACGGTTAACGGGATTGGGTTGATGCATGAGCGTGAGCGCTACAGCGGCACGTCAAGCAAGTTGAAAGAATTTTATGTTGTCGATGGCGAGCTTGCAGGCGGATTCATCCGCCGCGTTGGCCAGCGGCGAGTGACCCCGGATGGCGGCCAAACGTTTTTAGTGATCAGCACCTGGGAGATTCACTACTTCAGGGGCTTCCAGGATGCGGGCGACAGTGAGTTGGCATTTGATCAAACACTCGATGCCATTGACCGTGCATTTGTACTGGATCCCACGCTCGGTGAAACCGTTGACACGGTGATGGGCGATGAGCAGGCCGGGATCGCACTACTGACCAGTCAGCCCGCCATGTTTGCGGGCGTGCTGGTGCACTACGCAAAGATGCGCCTGATGACAGAACACACCGACAGCGCGTGAGGAGATGATGATGAGCGAGCAACCAAGACAACGCATGCATGACCTGGCACTTAAAGGCGCTGGTATGCAGCGGCCAACCGGGCCAGGCGTGCATTTTGTCACTGCCACCGAACAGCGGGATCCGCTTGTTACTGAGGAGCTTGTGGACAGTGATGCCGGCGCTGAAGAGATCCAGCAGGCCATTGTTGCGGCTATCGCAGCGATGGACAAAGACGCGCCTGATAGTTGGACAAAAACCAAAGGCCCACGAGTTGCTGCGCTGGAAGCGGTGCTCGGCTACCAGATCACAGAAGCTGAGCGCGACAGCGCCTGGCAAATTTTTAATCAGCGAGGTTAATCATTATGTTTCAGCGCGCAGCCGAAATGACGATTTACGCCAAAAAGGAAGTCACCTACGGCACGTTAGTGTCGCCAGCGGTGGCTGCCGATGTGTTCAAAGTGTTTGATGTGGTGCTCAAAGCGCTCGATGGTGAGACCGAGCGCGATGAGACTGCCCAGAACACTTGGGGCAGCTCAGAAGTATTCCACGTTGGCAGCCATGTCAGCCTGGAGTTCAAGATGTCGATTGTGGGCGCGGGCACCGCAGGCTCAGAACCTGAGTGGGGCTTCTTCCACAAGGTTTGTGGATATGCCGTGACCGTGGATCCGGGCGTCGATGTGCGCTACAGCCTGATCAGCGCGGATGGCGACAGCGCCACGGTTTTTGTCAACATGGGCGGCGCCCGCCATCCGATGACGGGTGTGCGCGGTGAAGTCACTCGACACTTTGATGCGAAAAAGCGTCCCTACTTCCAATACAAGCTCAAGGGCCTGTGGAATGCACCGGTTGCCAAAACCGTGATCAACCCTGATTTCACGGCCTATGAGCGGCCGGTACCGGTGGGCAACGAATACACCACCGCCAGCTTGCACGCTGTATCCCTGGGACTGATTGGTCACATGTACGGCAACAATAACGCCGTCGAACACATTGACGTGCCGGGCTATGAGGGCATTGACATCAATGACCGCGAGCCAGGTGGCGACATCACGTTCCTGGCGCCGGCAATCGGTACAACCAACTGGTTCGCCATTGCTAAAGCCGGTACCAAAGGCGCGTTGATCATCGAGCACGGCACTGGTGATGGCGATGGCAACCACGTGCGCTTTGAGAACCCGTACACCCAACTCGTGCAGCCAGATTACACCACGGTGCTCGGCGGTAAGTTGGGCATCAAAGCCAACCTCAACATGCTGGCCGGTGACGATACGGCCGGTAATGACGAAGAGTTGATCATCGTTACTTAACACATAACCCCGCGACGAGAAGTACCCGGCCCCAGTCAGTGGATGAATTGCAGTACCACTGGCTGGGAAGACCGGCCAAGTAGACAACGTTTAACAACC
>JAUSPW010000476.1 GCA_030652635.1 Pseudohongiella sp.
CCCATGCGCTGGCAGGATCGGTGCTGGCAAGCTCGTTCCAGGCGCAGTGACCGTTGCGAGGTTTGTCAGCGGCAAACGATAGGCTGGGTTCGTCGCCCTCCCCTCGCATGACATAAAACGGCACACCTTGAGGATCAGTCACCATTGCGATACGACCCGCGCCCGGGATATCAACTGCAGGCATCATGACAGTGCCACCGGCTGCTGTCAGGCGCTCAAGACACGCGTCAACATTGTCTACACCAATGTAGCCCAGCCACACCGGCACGGCACCCCCGGCTTTCATCTCATTGTCCAGTTGCATCATGCCGCCCACCGGGATTTCGATGGCAGAGTCAGGGTCTGTCGCATTAAAAAACCAGTAGGCGGAGCCCGGCATACCGCTATCCACGATGTTCCAACCCACTACCTTGCTGTAAAACTCTCGTGCACCTGCACTGTCTTCAGTGAGCAATTCGTACCATATAAAGTCGCCATGTTTGTTCTGCATGTTATTTCCCCAGACTCACAACGGGGACAAAACCACCCCAAATCATACGCTTGCCATCAAAGGGCATAGGATTTTTTGCAGGATCCATGCGGGGATCATCAAGCTTGCCACTGTGCATCTTTTCATAAGCGATATCACGGGTGGCTTTGTCTGGCCATTCAATCCATGAGAACACCACCACTTCATCCGGAGTCGCCTTTACCGCACCTTTAAAGTCAGTCACTTTGCCGTCTGGCACTTCGTCGCCCCAGCACTCCACAATGCGCAAGGCGCCCATCTCCAGAAACATTTCGTCCGCCATTTTTGCATGGTCAATAAACGCGTGCTTGTTGGCGAGGGGAACTGCGATCACAAAACCGTCTACGTAGGACATGCTGATTTCTCCCTGTTGTTTGTCGAATGACATTTTTAGGATTAAAGCTATTGCCACCTTTTCCGCACAACAAAAGATTACCCAACATTCAAAAAAGCACAACAATAATTTTTAAGAGACTGCAGCTTACCGCAGTCACTATCCCTGCTTGCGTGCTGCTCATGGCACTCATCGCCTATGTATTGTCATCTTATAAATCTGAGACGATAGTCACAGCCACACGATGCACCTGCTGGTCGTCTGTGAGTGGTATCCCCAGAGCACCGACTTCAAGATCGTCTGCTTGGATCGTGATTTTTGCCTCATCGCCTACACCCCTTCTGACAATAATCTGATAGGCAGTGGTGCCAAAGTGATAGACCATACTGTAGTTATCCCAATGCGGTGGCATACAAGGTTTGATGCGCAGGTAACTACCTTCGCGTTTAAGCCCTAATATGGACTCGACAATCAGTTGATACATCCAACTGGCAGATCCGGTATACCAAGTCCAACCTGCTCGCCCCGTGTGCGGCGCAATGGCATAGACATCAGCGGCAATGACATAGGGTTCCGCCTGATATCTATCTACCGCGTCCTCATCAAGGCTATGGTTGACAGGATTTATCAGCGTTAACACCTCCCAAGCACGCACCTTATCTCCCTGCGCGGCAAAGGCCATAGCCGCCCAGATAGCGGCATGCGTGTA
>JAUSPW010000481.1 GCA_030652635.1 Pseudohongiella sp.
AATCGGCGATTATCCGCTTGTTGCTGCCCGTTTTGCCGCTCAGTGCATTTCTGAATAACACCCCGGTTGTTGCCACCATGATTCCCGCCATCAACGCGTGGTCGCGCAAGATTGGTATTGCGCCGTCACGCTTGCTGATTCCCTTAAGTTACGGTTCTATCCTTGGCGGAACCATTACCATGATAGGCACCAGCACCAACCTCGTGGTTGCAGGTCAATACGAGGCCATCACCGGTCGTGCCGATTTCAGCATTTTCTCAATAACGGCGGTGGGCCTGACGGTCGCTGTTGTTGGTTCCGCCTTTATGGTGCTGGTGTTGCCCCGTCTGTTGCCGGATCGCAGCACACGCAAACCCTTCGCCAATATGCGTGAGTTTACGGTTGAGGTGGCAGTGGACCCCAATGGTCCGCTAGTGGGCTTGACGGTAGAACAGGCAGGCTTGAGAAATCTGGAAAGGCTTTACCTGGTGGAAATCAGTCGCGGGAACAGTGTTGTCACAGCCGCCCCCTCCGAAGAGCGTCTGCAGGCCGCTGATCGCCTGGTGTTTGCCGGTGAAACCGATGCCATCACGGATCTGTTGCGGATTAACGGACTGACAGCATCCATGGGCAACGCCACACCGTTGATGGAAGATCGGGCAGAGCGTCGTCTGGTGGAAGTGGTGGTCTCGCAATCCTGCGCCGCCATTGGAGAAACCGTGCGCAGCTCAAAATTTCATGATCGCTACGGTGCCATTGTATTGGCACTGGCCAGAAACGGTGAGCGAATCGAGGGCAATCTCGGCAATATCATTATCCAGCCTGGAGACACCATGCTGCTTGAAGCACGCCCTGCGTTTGTATCGCGTCAGCGCTACAACAAGGACTTTCTGGTCGTCAACGATCTGGAAAAAGAAGCGCCTCGGCATGAAAAGGCTGTGTTGGCTTGGATCATTCTAGGCGCTGCGGTGTTGGCGGCTGGTATTGGTTTTATCAGTATGTTGAATGCAGCATTGCTGGCGGTGGGTGTCATGATGCTGACCGGGTGCCTGAGTGTCAGTCAGGCTGAAAAGAGTCTGGATATGCCGGTTTTGATTACAATTGCCGCGTCATTTGCATTGGGGGCGGCACTGGAAAAAACCGGTGTGGCGGCCACGCTGGCAGAAAATCTGGTGGCCATGAGTGGCGGTCGTCCGTGGTTGTTACTGGTGTTGATCTACACGGCGGTGACTCTGCTGACCGAAACCATTACCAACAACGCAGCAGCAGTCATTATGGTGCCTCTGGCTTTAGCGATCACTCAACAGGCTGGTTTGAATCCCGAACCCTTTATGCTGGCCATCATGATTGCTGCATCTGCCAGTTTTGCCACGCCATTGGGATATCAGACCAATTTGATGGTGTATGGTCCGGGTGGATATCGATTCAGTGATTTTCTGCGTGCGGGCATACCCATGAACATTCTGGTGGGTGTGACCGCCGTCACTACCTTGTTGCTGCTGTATCCACTCGCTGACGTTTAACTGTCAGCAAGTGGATGTCAGGTGTTCAAGGTGTCAATCTGCTTTAATCAGTCGGGCAGGCTGAACACGTAGACGGCGTTGCCAGTGCGCGGCGGCCTGAGTTCAGTGGCTACCGCATTGGGTACTTGTCGCGGACTGGTGCCGCCATTAGCTGCCGTCACGGCAATGTATTGTTTGCCGTCAATACTGAAGGTCAACGGATGTCCTTGTACGGCTGTGCCCAGACGTGTCTGCCAGAGAATCTCGCCGGTTTCAACGTCAAATGCCCTGAAACGACGGTCAAGATCGCCCACAAACGCCAAGTTACCGGCGGTTGATAATACGCCCGTGATAAATGAGGCGCGCTGTTCGTAACTCCACAGCTCGGTCAGCGTGGTGACATCGTACGCCGCCAGCTTGCCCATATTGCCATCGGTGTCCGGCATTTCGTAAAAACGCCGGTTAGAAGCCAGACCGCCTGAGCCTGGCACCAGTTCAACGGCGCGCGCCCGATTGTCGAGACAGGTCTGGCTGAGCGGTGCAATCAAGGAGCCAGTGGGTTGGTGGTAACTCATGGAGTGCCAGTTCTTTCCGCCCGCGCTGCTTGGGCATGCTGGAATCCACTCGTCCAGTTGTGCGTTGATGATGTCGTCGCGGTAGGTGACCGCACCGGTAACCGGATCGATGTGGGTAAATACGTTCTGGTACATGGTTTCGGTGAAACCCAGGAATTCGCCGGTTGCTCTGTCGTTCTTCCAGAGAATGCCGTGTTTACCAATCGATAACACCAGTTGCTTGCCGTCCTGATTGACCAGCACACGCTCGAATACTTCGTCCAGATCCAGTGCTTCACCGGGCACATGTTGGAAGTGCCAGACCAGTTTGCCGGTATCAATATCCAGAGCAATGGTGGCGTTTGTGTACAGGCCAGCGTCGTGAATCGACATGTGTCTGCTAGGCGGCGCCCAAGGTTTGGCTTGCGCAACACCCCAGTAAGTCAAGCGGAGTTCCGGATCATAACTGCCGGTGATCCAGGTTTCACCACCAGCGCGGAACAGATCATCAAGACCGCCCCAGGTATCGCCGCCGGGTTCACCGGTTTTGGCGATGGTATTAAATTGCCAGGCCAGCGCGCCGGTGTCGGCATCGTAGGCGCTGACATAACACTCTTCCGGGATGTAGCTGGCGCATCCTGCCAGTCCAACCACAATTTTGTTGTCGGCGATCAACGGTCCACTGGAATTGGCAAAGCCTTTGCTGCTGTCAGCAATAATGGTTTCCCAGACCTGCTGTCCGGTGCGCGCATCCAGCGCAATCAGGCGGGCATCGGTGGTGGCCTGAATCACTTTGTCTTTGTACAAAGCAATGTTGCGCATGTCCTCGCCAGTAGCCGGGCCAGCCGCATGTTCCCAGATCAGTTCACCCGTGCGGGCATCCAGCGCCTGCACAACATTGCCGGGATTTATCAGGTACATAATGCCTTTGGCAACAATAGGCGAAGGTTCCGAGTCGCCCTCATGCATGTTCCACACCCATTCAAGGCTGAGGTTCTTGACGTTGCTGCGGTTGACCTG
>JAUSPW010000504.1 GCA_030652635.1 Pseudohongiella sp.
TAAAAAGCAGCTTGATGCCATTTCACACATGGTAATGGATCAAATCGAGCGGCGTATTGAGCTTGAGCGACTCTTCCCACATTCGCCGGTAAAAGAGTTTGCAGCAGTTGATGGCTTGCCACAGGTGATTGAGTCTTTGGATCAGATCGAAGATATCGCCAATGGTGTCCGTCATGCCTGGAACCTGGGACTTGACCCGATCCCGGATCTGATTGATGTACTTGAAACTCACGGTATCCGTGTGTTTATGGTTGAGTCAGACGCTGATAAGAAGTTTGACGGACTGGCAGCGAGTGTCAGTGGTATGCCAATAGTTGTTGTGTGTAGCAATTGGCCAGGTGATCGACAGCGCTTTACGCTGGCTCACGAGCTTGGCCATCTGATGCTTGAGGGGCGATTGGCGGCTGACCTTGATGAGGAGCGCGCGTGCAACCGGTTTGCAGGCGCTTTCCTCTTTCCTGCAGCATCAGTGCGTCAAGAGCTGGGTGAGCACCGAAACGCAGTTGAGCTCAAGGAACTTGGATTGCTCAAAGATGAATTTGGGCTTTCCATGGCAGCCATCCTGTATCGTGCCCGGGACCTTGAGGTTATCTCCGCTGCATACCGCGAGCGGTTAACAAAACTGTTTCAAGTTAAAGGGTGGTCCAGGAAAGAGCCCGGTCCAGAGTATCCGGCTGAAAAAGCTCACGTGTTTGAGCAGCTGGTTTTCCACGCATTGGCTGAAGAATATATTGGTGAATCCAAGGCAGCTGAACTCTTGGGTATGTCACTGATGGAGTTCCGACGTGTTCGATCAATGGAGAACACGGAGGAGCCGCTGCGTGCTGCTGCTAATCAGTGATGCCAATATCTTGTTGGACATGGAGCTGGGAGATCTTGTGGCTTCAATGTTTAGTCTTGAGTATCAGTTTATAGTGCCTGATGTCCTTTATGCCGAGGAGCTTGAAGCGCAGCATGCGCACTTGCTTGATTTGGGATTGCGAATGATGCCTCTGTCAGCCAGAGGCGTTGCAAGAGTACAAGAGTTGAGCCGACTATATGTGAAACCAGGCCGTAATGACTTGTTTACGATTGCGCTGGCGGAGGAGAAGCAGTGCTCGTTGCTAACGGGCGATGCAGCGTTGCGGCAAGCTGCGGAGTCAGAGCAGATTGATGTAAAGGGTACTCTCTGGCTGATCGAGTAGATGATAAAAGAGGGGAAAATTACTTTACAAGTTGCTAGAGCTTCTCTGCGCCGGATGCAAGACAGCGGGCGGAGATTGCCTTGGGCTATCGCAGAACAAAGGTTGAGTGCACTCGAGCAGGACTAAAGATGGTGCAAGGCTCAGTCGTTGTTGTAACAACGCGGAGACTGGCAGGATTGATTCGGTATTTGGCTGAGCCAAATACCTCACCCCTGCGGGGCGGCTTGCAGCCGTCCTGATTGCAATGCAATCAGTCGAACCGGCAGGTTCTCCTCAGCACCCAGAGCACAAACACAAACGGGTCACCTATCAAGGTGACCCGTTTTTGTTTGGTGCCCCGGGCAGGATTCGAACCTGCGACCTGTCCC
>JAUSPW010000521.1 GCA_030652635.1 Pseudohongiella sp.
GCATACAGAATAATCAGCTTGCTGGCTGTCCTGATTCCCCAAATTGTGTGTGCAGTTTTGAAACCCGCGAAAGCCATGGTATTGCGCCGCTAGACGGAGACCTCGCGCAGGTAAAGGCCGCCGTTTCACAAATGCCTCGGGCCGTTATCGTCAGCGAAGATGGCAATTATCTTTACGCGGAATTCACCAGTAGCCTGATGGGGTACGTGGATGATGTAGAGTTTCTGGCAGACCCGGTGCAAAACATCGTGCACGTGCGGTCAGCATCACGTTTGGGTTATGGGGATATGGGGGTCAATCGCGCACGCATCGAGATGATCCGCTCACTCATGACGCCCTGAAACTGGCCCGATTCGACGATCGGTCATGCCCATGGCCTGCCGGCTGAACCAGCGTTTGGCGGGGGGCAGCAGATCCATTCCCAGCAATCCAATATTGCGCCCAATGGCCAGTAGTGGGTTGCTGTTGGAAAACAGCCGGGTTACCTGGTCACTGAAATAGACCGTCTGTTGTTGATCCCTTTGCTGGCGCTGCACATACTGCTGCAGCCACTGATAGCTTCCAATCATATCGGCTTGGTCCATATCCACGGCGGCAGCGATCAAGGCTGCCAGCTCGCGCGCATCGCGTAAAGCCAGGTTCAAACCCTGGCCAGCTACCGGATGAAGGGTGTGGGCAACGTTACCCAATAACACGATACCGGGGCGAATTTGTTCACTGGCAAGTGTCAGGCTCAAGGGGTAAAGCACCCGCTCGCCCACCCGCGTCAGTGTCCCCAGCCGATATCCAAATCGCTGTTGTAATGCTGTCAGAAATGCTGCATCCGGCAACGCCATGATGTCGTCCACTTGCTCGTCAGCCAACGTCCAGACCAAGGCAGCACGGTGCTCGCCGTCAAGATCGGGCAACGGTAACACGGCCAGCGGGCCGGTATCCGTGAAGCGTTCAAACGCACAGCCCTGATGAGCATGCTCGAAGGATATATTGCTGATCAGCGCATGTTGCCCGTAAGGTTTGCGTGTCAGGGCAATCCCCAGCTGATCACACAAGGAAGAACGACCACCATCTGCAATCACCAATAATCGACTGGTGACCTGGACTGTGGCCTGCGTGCCGGTATCAACAAGCAGGCTGACGCCCTCTGAGACAGGTTTGGCGTCAACAATCTTGCCTGGCGCATAGACGGCTATGCGTGGACTGTCCAGCAGGCTGGTGGCGATGACTTGATTAAGGTGTGTGTTTTCAGCAACGTATCCCAAGGCATCCACATGCATTTGATCGCTGTTTAGCCTTGTCGCTCCAACATGTCCCCTATCCGAGACATGGATATCACGGATGGCGGTTAATCCCGGGGAGAGCTTGTCCCAGAGACCTGCCTGCTGAAATATCTGCCGGCTTCCCCAGGAAATGGCGGTACTACGCGCATCAAATGGTTTGCCCGCATCGCGCGTATCACTCATCAGTGGTGAACTGTCCACCAGCAAAACTCGCAATGAGCGACTGCCCGGCAGAGCGGCCAGCAGCAAGGCAAAACTGCCGCCGACCAGCCCACCGCCAGCAATAACCAGGTCGTAGTGTGTGTGTGGCGAATCAATAAGCATAGGCAATGCAGTCCGATTCAGTTTAGTGAGTGCGCAACGCCATCAAGGCTTCGATTTCATCGGTTGTTTTAGGCACAGCGTGTGTTAAGACGCGATGCCCAGTGCGCGTGATTAACACATCATCCTCGATACGTATGCCAATGCCTCGCCACTTTTTAGCGACTTTTTTGTTATCCGGTGCGATATAGATTCCCGGCTCAATAGTCATCACCATGCCGGCTTCAAGTGGCCGCGATGCGCCCGCTTTTTGGTAGGCCCCCGCATCGTGAACATCGATGCCCAGCCAGTGGCTGGCGCCGTGCATATAAAAATCACGATAGGCACCGGATTTGATCAAGTCCGCCGGCTTACCTGTTAACAGCCCCAAGGCCACCAAGCCCTCGGTAATCACTTTGACCGTGACGTTATGAACTTCATCGCGGATCACGCCCGGACGCATGAGCGCAATGGCGTCGAGCTGCGCCTTCAGCACCACATCGTACAAGGCTTTTTGTTCTTTGCTGAAACGGCCGCTGACCGGGAACGTACGGGTAATGTCAGCTGCGTAGTATTCAAACTCGCAACCGGCATCAATTAATACCAGATCACCACTACGCAAGGGCTGGTTGTTGGTGATGTAATGCAGAATGCAGGCATTGGCGCCGGCCGCAACAATACTGTTATAGGCTGGTGCACGGCTGCCGGACATCATAAATTCATGCAGCAGCTCCGCTTCCAGATGATATTCATAACGACCCGCGTGGGCGGCCAACATGGCGCGTTTGTGAGCGCGTGCGGAAATATCAGCCGCTTGCTGCATCAACGCTATTTCACCTTTACTCTTGAACAGACGCATTTCATGTATCAGCGGATCGAGCGCCACAAACTCGGTTGGCGGCCTTGCGCCTTGTCGGACTTTAGCGCGCACGGTTTTAAGCCATCCCATCACGCGCTCGTCAAAGCTGGCGTCTTTACCCATACATGAGTAAATGCGCTCACAGCCATCCATCAGGCCTGGCAGAATCCGATCAATATCCGTGATCGAATAGGCCTCATCAATCAACAAAGTTGATTTTGCTTGTTGTGGCCCGGTCAGGATGCCTGTCCACAGTTCTTTGGTTTTATCTTTGGGTTGGCAAAACAGCACAACTTCACCTTGTGAACGGCCGGGAATCAGCACCAGCACCGCATCATCTTCAGTAAATGCACTCAGGTAATAAAAGTCACTGTCCTGGCGGTATGTGTATTCCGTGTCGTGACTACGTGTGCGTTGCGGCGCTGCAGATAACAGCGCGATACTGTTCTTTTTTATCCTGGACATCAGTGTGCGGCGCCGGAGTGCGGCCTCTTCATACAGCGCTGTGCCGGTCAACATGGATTTCATCACATCCACTGATTTAATTGATTGAGTCACATTTGTCTGTTTTGCCATACACGTCTTTACACCTGTCTACCGTTTTAAAGTGAATGTTCTATCACTACTTATTGCTATAACGCCTTTTTTTATTGGGAGTTTTTGTCTGGCGTTATTGACCGTCCCATAACACGTGACTATAGTAACGGTCACATCCGACTCAGCGTATTTATTGAAATGACCGACGATCAGTTCAACACACTTGATGAAAAAATCACGGCGCTGATTGCCTTGTGTGCTGCTATGAAGCAGGAAAATCAACTGCTCAGGGCTGGGCAGCATAACTGGCAAACGGAACGCCAGCAACTGCTGGAGAACAACCGTCAGGCCAAGGTGCGTCTTGAATCCGTGCTGAGTCGCCTGCGATCAATGGAACAATCCCCGAGCGCTTGATATGAGCAATTCCCTGGAAGCCGCCAGCACGGTTGTTGTCAAAATACTGGATCGTGAATACCAGATCAGTTGTCCGCCCTCTGAGCAGGATGCACTGTTCAAATCTGCTCGCCATCTTGATGAAAACATGAGGAAAATCAAGACCCGTGGCACGATTCACGGGCTTGAGAAAATTTCTGTGATGGCGGCTCTCAACATTACTCATGAGCTGCTTCAGAAAAATCGCCAGATTAACGAGTCCCGCCAGAGCACTGCGCAGCAGATCAAATTCCTCGAAGATAAAGTTGAGCGAGCGCTGCAAAACTTCCGTCAGATCGAACTTCAGTAGATATTTTCTATCGATCGGCTGATTCAAGTTGTATATACTGGTTCTACAGTTACCTGGGGTGAGCGCCAGCTGAAGGTGTCCTTGAGCCGATATTCAAAACCCCGGAGGCTCCTTGATAGATGTTGTTGTGCATGTCCGCCTGACGGAAAGCCTTATACATCGCTGGAGCCACCACCTGAGCCTTTGGGTTCAGGGCTAATTCGGCAGCGTCATTCCGGGTGACTTCCATTCTTGATACTCGAGCGTCGAGTAAACATTTTCCAGACTTACGCATGTCGCCAGACAGTCAACTCACTCGCCAGCAATCTCGTCGTCACGCGCTGAATCAACGTCGCAAACTGTCCTATTTCCAGCAAAAAGCAGCTGAATCCGCGCTGTGTCGCCGCGTTCGGCGCTTTCCCGTCTACCGTCAGGCCAGAACCATCAGTATTTATCTGTCCTTAGCCAGCGAAATGGGTACAGCTGCTTTATTGAGGATGGCTGAGCGCGATGGCAAGTGTTGTTATGTGCCAGTCTTGCATCCCTTGCAACCACATCAGATGGAATTTGTTCGCTACCGTGCAGGAGACCGGTTGCAGCGCAACCACTGGGGGATTGCAGAGCCTTCATTGGGTATACGGACCCGGCTTGCCGCCAGGCAGTTTGATCTGGTGATGATGCCACTGGTGGCCTTTGATCAGGCTGGCCATCGCTTGGGCATGGGGCAGGGGTTTTATGACCGTGCGTTTGCATTTCGCAGACATTCACAAGGCAAACCGTTCCTGCTTGGCTTAGCCCATGAATGCCAACAGGCTTTATATCCTCTGAAGGCGCAGCCCTGGGATGTTGATATGGATGCCGTTGCAACACCCGCTCGTATTATCCGCTTCAGCTAATTACAACAATCCGCTTTGCGCCACTCCACTGATTACAACACTGAGTGCAAACAGGAATATCACCACCGTAATCATGTCGGGTTTGCGTTTCATGGGGCAGCTCTTTTAATTAATTATTTTGTTTTCCAGTTAATTAAGATCTTAATCTGATAGAGAGTCAAGAAAAGCGTCCTAAGGCACTGAAGAATATTATAAATATATCTCTTTAACAATTATATTGATGGTTTTTTATACAACTTTTCTTATGGAACGGAGCCAAACGATAAAAAATCCTTCTTGATCGCACAACAAATACTGTATAGATTTACATGTACTGACTTTATATACAGCAATTTGCGCCGGAGCTCCCATGATTTTCCCAGATAGCCCGCTCAACAAACCAGAGGACAAAGTTCAGCAGTTGCTGGCTGAAACACCCGGCTTATGGCGAGGAAATCATCCGCACAACACAAGCGTGACTCATGTTGGACGACAATATTCATCACGATCAGTCAGTCCGGGTCTAGTCGATTTATTTGGTGCCCCAGAGCGGCATAGCGAGCTCGACAGCCATTCCGTTTCGACACAAAGCACGGGATTCAGTGCGCTGGACCAGCTGCTGCCAGGCGGAGGATGGCCAACGAGTGGGCTGGTGGAAATCGTCAGTCGGCACAAAGCGATTGGGGAGCTGCAGTTACTCATGCCGTTACTGCGCATGCGCAGCCATCAGCCGCAATCCCTGTTATGGATAACGCCTCCTTACCAGCTTCATGGTCCAGCACTGGCACAATCAGGCATCAACATTCGTAACAGCTTTGTTATTCCTGCACAAACTCGTTGCAACAATGCCTTATGGAGCATTGAAAAGGCACTGCAGTCTACTGAGTGCGGCATGGTGCTGGCGTGGCAGAACTGGCTGGGAGGGCGCGTCATTCGCCGGCTGCAAATGGCAGCCAGCGAAGGTAAAACACTTGGTGTTTTGTTCCACCAACGGCCCACGCCCCACTCACCCGCAACGCTGCAATTAGAGCTCAGTGCAGCCCCGGACTCAGATGATGGCCACAGGCAGATAGGCATCAGACTCCTGCGCGCCAAAGGCAGCCATCGCCAGGGCGAAATAAGGCTGCGCCTGCCTGGTTAATGTTCTCATGGCAGCAAACAGTTACGCCCTGAGGACCGGCAGTGCTCCGCATTTACGGCCTGTTACCCAGCCCTCAAACAAACCTGGTTTACTGGTCGGCAACTCTTTCTGGTATGCCTTGCATTTTCCTGGCCTTAGTCAGGAAGGATACGTGCAGCCAATCAAAGATCTGGCTGCACTTTGCCTGAGCGTCAGCGATCATATTTATATCCCTGGCCAAGATGTGCTGGCCATCGATGTCCGCAGCAGCTTACGCTTGTTTGGCGGCATGCGCGGCCTGTCCCGCACGCTACGCCCAGCACTGCAAGACAAACTCAAGCAACTGCAACTACCGGTCCTGTATGTTGAGGCCGCCAGCCCGAGCGCAGCGGCAAGTATTCTGCTGTCTCAAACACATCAAAATTTGTTGATTTCGCAACGTGAAGGTTTGCGCTCAGTACTCGGCAGCATCGCAATAGAACATCTGATGCTGGATAAAAAAATAAAAAAACGCCTCGCTGGGTGTGGATTACATTACTTACGCGACCTTTGGCGCCTTCCAGCCGCGGCATTAAGGCTGAGATTTGGGCGAGAACTGAGTGACTACCTCTCGCAACTACTCGGCGAACAAAAGTCCAGTTTGCCACGCTGGCATGAACGTCTGGTGTTTGAGCAAAGCATCACACCGGATGCTCAGGCCGAAACACCGGCAGATATACTTGTATTGGCCGCATTACTGCTAGATCAGCTGAATGCGTTTTTGCGTAAGCATCATAAAACGGCAGACCAGTTGCTGCTTGGTTTAACTGACGTCCGGCAGCAGAAACTGTCAATCGAGCTTTCCACCCGGCACCCCGTGCGTGAGAGCTCGGTCTGGTTGATGCTGCTTGAGCATAAACTGCAGAAAACCATGATCAACAGTGCTATTACATCCGTGAGTGTGCTGTGCAGTCATTTCCAGGATTATTGTCCCGGTGGCGCACACCCTGCACAGAGCCGGGCACAACTGTCTGGTTCAGATAAAGCGGCTCCTGATCTGCTGGAGTTATTGTCAGCCCGCCTTGGCAAAGATGCTATTTTTTCGATCCATCATGAAGAAGATTATGATCCGGCCGCTGCTGGAAATTATCAGCCCTATGAGCATATACAAGCGATTAAACCGTCAGTTAAGGCGCCGCGCAGTCGTGGGTTTATACCAGCGGGCAAGCAACCGTGTCTGTTGTTGCCCACACCCATGCGGCTGACAACCCGGCAGCAAAATCCGGTTTATCTTTCGCCGCTGACACTGCTGCAAGGACCAGAACGCGTCGAAACACGCTGGTGGACGGGACAGGATATACAGAGGGATTATTATGTCGCTCGCAACCTGCAAGGCATGCGTCTATGGATTTTTCGAGACCTCAAACACAGCAAGGCAGAACCAGACACCCGGTCATGCTGGTTTTTGCAGGGCCTGTTTGCCTGATTGACTCAGAGAGCTGACTGCCAAAGGTCATTAAGATAGGGGAAGTTCCACTTTTCAGGAGATTCCCTTGCTTCAATACGATCGTCAATGCCAGGGGCAGACAAATCAATCACTGACTGTGCAATGGGCAAACTTGAGCGCAGCGAGAAAAATGCTTTCACCTTGGGCTTTAACATCTGCCCTTCGTTCTGCTCAATCACAACCGCTAGCCGCTGACTGCTCAAACGCACAAGGCTGCCTATCGGATAAATTCCAATCGCCTTGATAAAAGCCTTTAATAATTCCGGGTCAAAGTGCCCTTTCCACTGCGCCATACGCTGAATAGATTCAGCGGGCCCCCAACCCTTTTTATAGGGCCGGTTAGAGGTAATCGCGTCATAAACATCACAAATCGCACCCATACGGGCAAACCGGGAAATTTCATCCTGTTTGAGTCCATGTGGATAGCCTGATCCATCAACTTTCTCATGGTGATGCAAACAGACATCAATGACTTCTGACTCGACACCACCCGCCAGCGTCAGAATCTCAGCGCCTTTTACCGGGTGTGATTTGATGATCACAAACTCTGAATCTGTTAAAGCGCCGGGTTTATTGAGGATGAGATCCGGAACTGCCATTTTACCCACATCGTGTAATAAGCCAGCCGCACCCGCCAAACGGATCTCCTCTGCCGTCATGCCAATCTCTTTGGCAAGCGAGATCATCATCGCGCACACCGCAACCGAGTGCATGTAAGTGTAATCGTCAGACGTTTTTAGCCGGGCAAGGGTAATCAATGCTTGAGGATGACGCTCCACAGATGCAGTAATCTGGTCAACAACCTCATGGGCCGTGTCCATGGAGATAGCCTTACCCATACGCGCTTCACGGAACATGTCCGTCACCGCTTTTTTAGACTGATTGCACAACTCTTGGGCGCGCGCCACTTCCGCCTGCATAGTGACAGGGCCAGGCTTGGGGGCAGGTCTGGCACTGCGAGCCGCTGTCACCACATGGACGGTTTCTGGTGATGTTTCAGCCTTGGGCAGGCGGCCGGGGGTACTGATACTCTTATCCAGATCAATACTGACTTCAGCAATGCCGCAGGTTTTTAATAAAGACAGATCTTCAATATCTTCCAACAGGAATTTTGTTTTCCAGAAAGGGTGCTTAAGCCATGAACCATGCAACTCCTGCACAAACATGCCGAGTTTAAGTTCACTGACTGGAATACGCTTTATCATTACATCGACAACCTGACCACAACAGGCCAAAATTCAAGTACGACATGTTACTCGAGTCACCACAACAGTTTAAAGTGCTAGACTTGTCAGGGTTGTCTTAATAAGCGGCAATTTGTCGGCAATCTTAAGTTTTCTCATCGCATTTGGCAGCTTTTTCTTCAGATACCCACTCATGACACAAACTACAAAAGCCTGGTTACAAATCCATCTGTGTGTGGTGCTTTGGGGGTTTACCGCCATTCTTGGCAAACTGATCACGCTGGATGCGCTGCCATTGGTGTTGTGGCGCATGGCGTTGGTCGCAGTCATTCTACTGTTGTTGCCGTCGGTATTGAGATCGCTGCGTAATTTGCCTTTGCGCCTGATAGGCATCTATACCGGCATTGGTATTCTGGTCACCCTACACTGGCTGACGTTTTATGGGGCTATCCGTCTGTCAAATGCATCCGTCGCGGTGACCTGTATTGCCACAGTACCGGTATTTCTGGCTATTCTTGAACCAATTTTGGCAGGCCGACGCTTTCAGCCTTCAGAGTTGCTGCTTGGCCTGATGGTATTGCCTGGCATTGTGCTGGTTGTTGGCGGCACGCCGGAGGACATGAATGCCGGCATTGTCATGGGCTTGGTGTCGGCAATGTTTGTTGCCCTGTTTGCGGCTCTTAACAAACGCCATGTACTCAAGGCGGATGCACTGACTGTCACCGCCATTGAAATGGCAGCTGGCGCAGTCATGTTGATTATTATTGGCCTGCTGTATCAGTTGTTGCCGGGTTTACCCATGGTGGCAGGCATTGTAGAAAGTCCATCAGATCTATTTGCATTCCCACAAGGCAACGATCTGATATGGCTGTTGATTCTGGCGCTGGGATGTACGCTACTGCCATTTGCACTCTCATTGGTAGCGCTTCGCCAACTGTCAGCGTACGCCAGCTCGCTGGCAATCAATCTTGAACCGCTGTATGCAATTGCGTTGGCGATTGTGCTGCTGGGCGAACAGCAAGAGGTCAGCGCGGGCTTTTATATGGGCGCCGCGCTGATCGTTGCTGTTGTGCTGATCTACCCTTGGTGGAGCCGACGGGGAACAGTATTGGCGTCAACAAACAATTACTGAGCGGATTACTGAGGATCAGCCTCCTGGGCCGCGTAATGTTCCTGCCATCGAGCCCCTGACAATGCACCTACAATCGCATAGTTACCTTCGTGACAGGCATATTCATAAATTCTGTTGTCAGCTGGCAAGCGTCGCATGGGTACTTCAGCCGTCCATGATCGTCCAAACACCTCTGGTTCATTGATGGTGACACGGTAATTAATCTGCCCATCAGACTCCATGGAAAACCATTCAGTGCTGACCATATTACCGGTTGAGCCCCGGAAACTTTGCTGAGGGTGCACATTACGGGTAGTCACCACCAAGGTATCCCCCTCCCAATGACCGACTGAATCGCCCATCCACTTATGTATGGCCTCGTGCTGGTGAGTGTCATCCAGACGAATAATTCGAACGTCATTCACCATCTCCGCCATGATCATCACGTAATCTGCGGTTTGCACAATCCGATAGTTACTGTTGTAAGACATGGGCAGCATGGGTGGCCCTGCCGTTGACAATACAGACAATAAACAACGCTCACCCGCGGGCCTCAGCTCTGGGCCATCAAACTCGGCGACACCTGGACGCGCCAGCATCTGCGAAATAAAGTCGCGATTGCGTCCATTTTCCGCGTAAGGAATACGCCCGTTTGGAGGATCAATCACCAGCGAGGTGCGGTATTCACCATGGATCTGTGCCACATACGCGCTGCCGAAAAACCAGTCAGCCTCCAGGCGGATAGGCTCACCTTTGGGGGGAGGTCCACGATTGGGATCCAAGGTTTCAGTTTGCGTGAGATCGGTCAGCCCAGCTGCAGACCCCGGACGCCAGGCAGCGGCCTCTTCTGCAGTCATCGCCTGACGGTCAGCGAACTGAGGCGGACGCTCAACAGGGGTATCCGTCTCATTGGTCCATATGCCCTGAAAATCCGGGCGCCCATCAGGCAATCGCGGAATATCCGCTTGCAGTCCTGTGCTGAAAAACCCAACAAGCAGTGCTGTGATCGACGTCATTGATCTGCTGCGAATTCCGTAACCCCTTAGACTCATTTGCGCATAAACCTCCAATTTTTGGGCAAGTTTACCCAAGTTTTCATGTGGTTTGCTGTTCGAGATCAAGAAAAATCACGAGATTGCAGACTCATCCCGGCAAACCAGTGGCTAAGATCCACCAGAACGGTCGCGATCACATGTGTCACACCGTCTGCTCGTTGCAACTTACCCGTTATGCCCATAACGGACGCCTCATGTACCTGCCGATAGTAATGTTCCAATAGGGACGGCCAGACCACCACATTCATAAAACCGGTTTCGTCCTCCAATGTCAGGAAAGTAACACCCGATGCGGTTTGAGGACGTTGCCGGCAAGTTATCAGCCCGGCTACCTTAACCACATCGCCATCTGCACGTTGTTCAAGACCTTCGGCGCTTGATACCCGATATTGCGTTAGATGCGCCCGCCATAACGCCAAAGGATGACGACGCAGACTTAAACCGGTGTGATTGTAATCAGCCAGAATATTTTGCGCCTCGTCGGGTTTGGGCAACATAAATTCAGCACCGGTGCGCGCCTGACCAAAATCATCTGACATTGCTGCAAACAAGGGTGGCACAATCTCCACAGCACTGGCATCCCAAAAAGCCCGGTGACGATCGCTTGCCAGCGCACTGAGAGCATCAGCTGCTACCAGCGCATCACGGTCACGCTGATTCAGACCGACGCGGCGCACAAGATCGGCGACACTGACAAATACCGACTGTTGCCGGGCGAGTAATAACTGGTTTGCCGCTGCCGATGACAGACCTTTGACCAGTCGCAGGCCCAGACGCAAGGCATTGTTTTCGAGCGTGCAATCCCACTGGCTGACACACACATCAACTGGCAACACCAACAGGCCATGCCTGCGCAGATCCTGCACCAACTGGGCTGGCGCATAAAACCCCATGGGCTGGCTATTGATGAGCGCACACACAAACTCTGCTGGGTGATGGCATTTTAACCAGGCAGACACATACGCCAGCAGAGCAAAACTTGCGGAATGTGATTCCGGAAAACCATAGTCACCAAACCCGCGAATTTGCTGATAAATCTGCCGGGCAAAACTTTCCGTATAGCCTCGTGCGCGCATACCACTGATCAGTTTCTCTTCAAAAGGTTCGAGGCCGCCTTTACGCTTCCAGGCTGCCATGGCGCGGCGCAACTGATCGGATTCACCGCCTGAAAAACCAGCGGCCACCATGGCGATCTGCATCACTTGCTCCTGAAAAATAGGCACACCCAGCGTTCGTTCCAGCACACCACGCACGCCCTCGCTTGGATAAACAACGGGCTCTTTACCTTGTCGACGCGCCAGGTAGGGATGCACCATATCGCCCTGAATAGGGCCGGGTCTCACAATCGCTATCTGAATCACCAGATCATAATAATTTCGGGGCCTCAACCGTGGCAGCATACTCATCTGAGCACGCGATTCAATCTGGAATACGCCGACGGTATCTGCCCGACTGATCATCTCGTAGACCTGTGGATCCTCAGCAGGGATATCCTGCAACTGCCAAGGTCTGCCCTGTATCGGTGGCAGCAACGCCAGTGCTTTGCGCACAGCAGTCAACATGCCCAGCGCCAGAATATCCACTTTCAGCAAACCCAATGCTTCCAGATCATCTTTTTCCCATTGAATAACAGTGCGATCGGCCATGGCAGCATTTTCAACAGGGACCAGTTCATACAAGGGCCCTTCACTGATCACAAATCCGCCCACATGTTGTGAGAGGTGCCTTGGAAATCCACACAACTGTTCTACCAGATGAACCAGCTGCAGCAATACGCCAGATTCCAATTCCGGCGACTCGATCTGCACAACTTTTCCGTCACTGTTCATGCGTAGACAACTTACACAACGCTCTATCTGATCAAGGCTCAAACCAAGCGCTTTACCGACATCCCGTATGGCACTGCGTCGGCGATAACAAATGACGGTGGCAGCTAAAGCCGCACGATGCCGGCCATATTTTTTATAAACATACTGGATAACTTCTTCGCGCCGCTCATGCTCAAAATCCACATCAATATCTGGAGGCTCATTGCGCTCCTTTGACAAAAACCGCTCAAATAATAGCTGCATCCGTGCAGGGTCAACGGCAGTAATTCCGAGGCAATAACAAACGGCTGAATTCGCGGCTGAACCCCGCCCCTGGCACAGGATTCCCTGGCTGCGTGCAAATACCACAATATCGTGCACGGTCAAAAAGAAGTGCTCATACGCCAGTTCACTGATCAGTTTCAGTTCTCTGATGACAAGTTGTTGCACTGCCTCAGGCGCCCCACCAGGCCATCGCTGCTGCATGCCTTCCTGTGTCAGCTTGTGCAGCCAACTGGTTGAGGTATGCGTTTGTGGAACAAGCTCACGCGGATACTCATAACGCAGTTCATCAAGAGAGAACTGGCACTGCTCAGCGATGGCAAGTGTTTGAGCAAGCCATTCAGCAGGGAAAATTCGTGCCAGCAAACGGCGACTTCGCAGATAGTGCTGGCCATTGGCGGGCAGATCAAAACCCAGATCGGCAATAGCCTTGCCAAGACGAATTGCTGTGATGGTATCGCGCAGGGCACGGCGCTGCGGGATGTGCATCTGCACACCCCCCGCCGCACATACCGGCACGCCCGAGAGTTCAGACAAGCGCTGCAAAGCAACTGTTTTTGTCTCATCACCCGCCAGCAAAAACAGTTCCGCGGCTATCCACAACCGCTTTCCAAAGACGGCAGACAGCTGCTGCAGAATGTCCAAGGACTGCTGTTCAAACGCGCGGTAGTCGACCACATCCTGCGCCGGCACCCACAAAACAAAGGTATCGCTCAATGCCGCTTCCAGCAACTGATCCAGCCCCAGAATATACTCACCCTTAGCGGCCTCACGACGGCTTCTGGTAATCAGTGCGCAGATCTGCCCATAACCGCATCGATTACGGGCCAGCAAGACCACCTGTACCGCTTGCGACAAGTTGAACTCGCTACCGATAATGAGTTTGAAGTCCTGGGCGCGCTCACCAGCAGCCTTGATCGCCATATGTGCCCGCACAATACCGGCCATTGAACTCTCGTCAGTAATAGCCAGTGCGCGATAACCCAACACAATTGCACGCTCAACCAGCTCTTCGGGAAATGAGGCGGCACGCAGAAAACTGAAATTACTCAGGCAATGCAGCTCGGCGTAGGCGGGCGGCGGCTGTTGTTGCAGGGCACTAAAGACATCAGAGGGCATAAAAAAACACCAGAAAAATACTGTTTATTTATACAGTATATTCCTGGTGTTTTAAAAGCCCGGACTTACCACTGGGCGGTATTTATTTGATCAGCGCTGAGGCTCTGGCAAATCAATAAATTGGGGTTACGCCATCACCTATGGGGCTGCCTGGTGCGCGCAAATGGCCAAACATCAGCTCTTCCACAAATTCCACACACTTGAACTCCAACAGCTTGGTCTCATCCTGATTACGGTAAATGTGCATGCTGATTGTCCATGGGCGCTCATAAACGTTTGGATCGTTGATGGTCGCTGAGTACTGAATAGTATTACGATCCAGCATGGTGTAACGCTCTTGCACATGCATATCCCAGCCGCTGTGATAGTTACCAGAGCGGTCAAACCAGGTATCCGGCATCTGACCCATCACGTCGATGACCAATGTGTCACCATCCCATGAACCGACGTTAGTACCCATCCAGGTATCAACCTGTGGCTCCATATCCGGTTTGTTCATGTGAACAATGCGGTCTGCGCCAGCAAACTGATAAGAAATCAGCGTAGCATCAGGCGCCTGGAAAATCTGGAACGGATACGGCATGTAGGTTGCGCGTGGTACACCCGGCAGTTTGCACTGGGTGGTTGGGTCAAGCTTGAGCCAATCGCGTTTGTTCTCTTCCTGCTTTGCACGCATGCCCTCTTTGTAAGGCAGTGTGCCGCCCTCAACCACGCCTATTCCCGGTGGGAAGGCAAGGTGCGCGCCCGCCTGCAAGGCAATCAACGGGCCGTGACGCGCCTCGTGCGGTTCCAGATCCCAGTTGGCGGCATTCATGGTCTGCCAGATACCACTGAAATTGGGTTTGCCGTCCGGAGTACGTGGAATCTCACTGGAAGAGCTATTCTGAGCCTGAACAGGCGCATCCTGAACCATCCAGAATGCGCTCACTGCCGTGGCAGTCACAGCGACTGCAAAAAATGTCTTTAATTGTGTTTTCATGAACTAACGGTTCCCTGAATAGGTTAATCGCTTACTGCGGCTGAATGGCGCGGCTGTTTTCATAATCCCAGGTGCCATCTTCAACACGCTGCCCCTGAAGAATATTGACCATGCCGTAGTTGCCTTCGTGGCAGGCATACTCAAAAATCTCGTCTTCGGTCTGGAACATGGCCACTACAGCGGTCAACTTGTCGGTATAAGATTTGGGATCAATCACAGTGAACTCGTAGTCCACAACCTTGTCACCACGACGGGTAAATTTCTCGATCAAAGTCTTGTCCGAGCTGACACCCACGCCGCGGAAAGTCTGGCTTTTGTAATTGAAGTTTTTGGTTTCAACAACCAGCGTGTCACCTTCCCAATGGCCGATAGAATCGCCGGTCCACTGCGTGATATTTTCTGGAATGTGTCCATCCGCGTTCAGACGCACAATACGGGCTTCGTGAATCATTTCGTTAAAAATAACAAAGTGATCCTCTGTCTGGAACAACTGAACGTTGTTGTTATACATGCTGGGCATAAACGGAGGCACGGAGTTGAAACCGAGTAAGCAGCGCTCGGAAATACCACGGTCTTCCGGGCCATCCTTCGCAATACCGCCTACCGCCACACGTACTGGACGGGTGCCGTTGTAGTCCGGGCCGAGACCGCCGAATGCCATTGGAGCGCCTTCAACGCGTGATGGCATACGACCGTTTTCCGGGTAAATCAGCATAGACGTGCGCAAGTTCAAATCGATAGGCAGGCCTTCAACCCAGAATTGGTTGTAACCGCCCACACCACCCTGCGAAGAGTTACCGTCACCAGCCGCCGCTTCTTCAGCTGCACGCTGGTCACGCGCCATTACCTCTTCCGGCGTATAAAACTGACGGTCGCCATACTCACGGGGACGTTCAAGCGGCGTGTTTGAACTGAAATTGAACACACCACGCAGATCCGGTGTACCCCACTCTGTGCGAGGCGCCTTGTAGTTGGGATCAGTTTGAGCCAGAGTGCTGTCCATTGCGCTGAGCGCGAATGAACCAGCAACGGCTGCAGCGATTGCTGCGGATAAAAAGGTCTGTTTTTTCACGTTAGTCTCCTCAGAGAACTTGAATAGTCACTGGATGTCTATTTCGCCTGCGGCCATAGTTACAAAATAACTGGTGGGAATAATACTCCCTACCCTCATAAGTGCGGGCTTAGCAGGTTAATGCAGGGTTTGTTATTATTCAAGCCTGCACACCTCTTATCCCGATATTAAGAGAGTTTTGGGCGTTAGTTCGCTCGGGAGCATTCATGATTACTTATTCAATGCTGGACCTCGCCCCGATTGTTCAGGGCAGCAGCGCCCGACAGGCTTTGTTGAATGCTCGCAGCCTAGCCCAGGAGGCTGAACGCTTGGGATACCAGCGTTTCTGGCTGGCGGAACATCACAATATGACTGGCATTGCCAGCGCAGCAACAGCGGTAGTCATCGGTTTTGTAGCAGAGGGAACACAGACTATACGGGTAGGTTCTGGCGGCATCATGTTGCCCAATCATGCACCCCTGATGGTGGCGGAGCAGTTTGGCACACTGGCTTCCTTATACCCGGGCCGCATTGATCTTGGCCTGGGGCGCGCACCAGGAACAGATTCCCAGACCATGCAGGCTCTGCGGCGTTATCAGGATAGTGTGGATCAATTCCCTCGTGACGTGCAGGAGCTGCAGTACTACTTCAGGGCAGCCCAACCCGGTCAAGCAGTTCGCGCAGTGCCCGGCGAAGGCCTTGAAGTACCGTTATGGTTACTCGGTTCAAGCCTGTTTAGTGCCCAGCTAGCGGCGGCCATGGGATTGCCCTTTGCCTTTGCAGCCCACTTCGCCCCTGACCATCTGGCGCAGGCCTTAGATCTGTACCGCAGTCGCTTCCGCCCGTCTGAGCAACTCTCTGCGCCCTATTGTATGGCCGCGATTCCTCTCTACGCAGCTGACTCAGAGCAAGAAGCCCGGCTGCTGATGAGTTCGGTCCAACAACAGTTTGTAGCCTTACGTCGGGGAACACCTGGGCCGTTAAAACCCCCGTTGGCGGATATCCAACAGCACTACTCAGCGGGCGAGCTCGGTGCCGCAGCTCACGCTTTAAGAGAAGCAGTCATTGGCAACCCGGAACAGGTGCAAGCTGGGATACAGGCGTTTATCCACCGCACGGGCGTTGATGAAATCATGTTCAGCTCACATATCTTCGAGCATCAAAAACGACTGCGCAGCATTCAGATCGCCGCGCAGGCATGTTGTGCTTTGAGCAACGCGGCCTGATAGCTGGCCGCCTCGCTCAAACGATCCGGCGCCAGACCGATACCTGGCTGACAATGTACTCGTACTTGCGTCGATGTTCACGGATCATAAACGGCAGATCCTGCTGGTGGATCAGCTCAAATCCAGGCAAGTGTGATGCAAGCTGCGCCAGCGTGGTGTCACTGTCGACACCATCCAGAAAGCGCTCTCGCGGTGTGTACTGTTCCATCCAGCTATTGGGGGAGGCCAGCACCAGTACACCACCAGGTTTAAGCACTGACGCTGCACCGGTAAATTGTTTCAGACAGGCGGCCGGGTCTGGCAAACGGCACATCAGATTGCTTAACAACACCGCGTCAAACTGCTCCGTTTCGCCAAGACCTGCGGCATTCAGGCTCGCGGCATCACCTTGCACAAACACCACGCGTTCACGATCGATGTCAGTGGCCACACGTGCGATTAATGACGTGGTGTGACGCCCCGTTTCCAGGCGCTCATAAGGCATGTTGCCCTGACACTGCATCAACACGGCAGCACGAATAAAGGCCTCGCTATAATCGAGACCAGTCACCTTGTGAAAGTGGCGCGCCAGTTCAAAACTCGCTCGCCCCGTTGCACAACCCAAGTCCAACACATGCTCGTAGGCAGGAGCAAACTGCCTGACCAGTTCGGCCATGGTTTCCATAAAAGGTTGCGTCCGGGGATGGCCTGCGTTTACAGCAATTGCACTATCCTGCTGTTCATCGGCTGTTCCGTAATGAAACAGCATGTATTGATTCAGCAGTGCGTCACTTTCATAGCGCTTGCTACCCTCAGAAAGACTGTTTTCATCACCTTGTGCCAGACGGAAACCAGCATGCTGGAAAAAATGAGGTCTGAAATGGAAGCGGGCAAATACGCTAGCCTCATCACCCGTGCTGATAAACGAACCGCCCAGAATCATCTGGTGTTGGTTATCAAAGCAGGGCGTGCTGAAATCCACATAATACGGGTGAATAGCAAAATCAGGCAGGGGATGAAAGGCATCTTCACACCATTGCCAGACGTTACCAAAAACATCATTAAAGCCCTTGGTATTTTCTGCAAATTGCGTCACCGGGCCTTCACTGCCCAAGGCGAGGTTGTGGTTAATGCGCGCCGCCCCCGCGCCTGCAGGGTTCATGATCTGGTCGTCCAGTAATGGCAACAAATCGCCCTGTTGCCAGTTGACCAATGCTTGCTGCGCAGAGTCCCGCATCGCGATGTGCTCTTTTTCTTGCAGCAAACGATAGGGGGTCTTCACGCCATCACGGGCAGAGCGCCACGCGCAATAGGCTTTTGCTTCATAAAAATTGGCCACAACCGGCCAGTCCCACTGCATGGCTTGCACATTAAAGGTGGTGCGGAGTTTGTATTGATGCGACCCCACAGGGCCATCCTGCACCCAGAACGAAGGCCAGCGGGTATTGCGGAAACGCCGCCACGCCCAGCCCTGCTCTGACCAGTATTTTTCCTCAAGATAGGCGCCCGAGCTGACAAATTCGTAAAACTCGCCATTGCTGATCAAACGTTTTGATGCCTTGAACGCGGTAACCTGACGACGGTCATGGCCATATTCATTGTCCCAGCCAAACGTTGGCCAATGTGCGGGTTTGCCCAGATTTACCTGCGTGTTGAGCACCTCCAGCATTGGATTATCCGCCGGATAATCCGTGCCCGCCTGAGGCCGGACAAAGCGATCGGATTGTCGCGCCTGTGTCAGCGGCAATGGCGGCCACTGCTCTGGTTGCTGCAGATATTTAAGCGGCAATTCGCGCATCAGCACATTGGAGGTTTCCAAGTGAATACGCTCATGCTCAAAACACATCACCAGGGCCCAGCCGGGTGAGCCCATGCTGATGGGTTTTTCAAACTCGGGATGCGTACTGATCAACTCATGCACCATTGCATACACTTGATCCCGGTAAGCTTTCACGTCAGCCACGGCCGGCCAGATATCCTGCTCACCGTCGTGCAAATCGTCCCAGCTCATTTCATCGACACCTGTCTCAAACAGGATTTCAAAATGTGCATTCAGCGGCCGCTCAAGCAA
>JAUSPW010000529.1 GCA_030652635.1 Pseudohongiella sp.
GCCGACCATGATCGACGTGGGTGTTGCCAGACCCATGGCGCAGGGACATGCAATGATCAGTACGGCAACGCCATTCACCAACGCAAAACTCAGTGCAGGCTGTGGACCAAAAACCAACCAGACCAGTACAGTGATCAATGCCAGCGTCATCACAATCGGTACAAATACCGATGTGACCTTGTCGACTAAGGCTTGAATGGGTAACTTGGCACTTTGTGCCTGTTCTACCATTTGAATGATGCGGGCAAGAACGGTGTCTTTGCCAATCTTGTTGACACAAATAGTCAATGCACCCTGTTTGTTCAAGGTGCCGCCTACGACCATGTCATCCGGTTTGCGCTCAACAGGTAAGGCTTCCCCTGTCAGCATGGATTCATCAACAAAACTGCTGCCTGCGATCACCTTGCCATCAACTGCAATGCGCTCTCCCGGCCGAACATGCAGAATGTCACCGATCTGCAGCGTATCGATCGCGACCTCAATGATTTCACCATTTTTTTCCAGGCGTGCTGTCTTGGCCTGCATTCCCAGCAGTTTCTGAATGGCATCACCGGTATGGCCTTTGGCACGCGCTTCCAGAAAGCGACCCAGCAAAATCAGTGTCACAATCACCGCCGCGGCTTCGTAGTACACATACTGATTCCCTGCGGGTAACCAGCTGCCCGCAAAGGTGGCAATCACAGAGTAGCCCCACGCAGACAACGCGCCAATAGCGACCAGAGAATTCATATCCGGCGCGCGTCGCCACAACGCCGGCAAGCCTTTGCTGATAAACCTGCGGCCTGGGCCAAACAACACCGCTGAACTCAACACAAACTGTATGATCCAGCTTTGTGTCTGCCCGATATTTGCCATGATCCAGTGATGGAACTCCAGAATGAGATGCGCACCCATTTCCATTACAAAGACCGGCAGTGTCAATACGGCAGCGAGCAGCAGGGAACGTTGTAAGTCCTTTAGTTCGCGGGCCTTCCGCGTGTGCTCTTCTTCGTGATTTTCGGTCAACAAGGTGGCGTCATAACCCGCTTGCTGAATTGTTTTGATCAGTTGGGCTGATGTGACCGTGCCAGCAATAAAATTGGCATGCACGTGTTCACTAGCAAGATTGACCTGAGCGCTGACCATGCCGGGAATGGTCAGCATGGCTTTCTCAATGCGAGCAATACAGGACGCGCAACTCATACCCGACACGGACAGTTCAATTTGTTCAGTGCGAGCTGGATAGCCGGCTTTATCCAGCGCCTGCACCAGGTCTGACGCGGTCACCTCGGCAGAAAGAATGAGGTCTGCTTTTTCATTGGCAAGGTTAACAGCGGCGCCTTCAACACCGGGCACTTTTAACAAAGCCTGCTCCACCCGCCTGACGCAGGAGGCACAACTCATGGCAGTAACCGGGACCTGTAATGTCTGTTTATTGTCCATAAGAGTCAATCAAGAAGCCGGCGGATATCCGGCCTCTGTCAATGCGACGATGACTGCCGCATCTGACGCCGAGGAGCTGACGCTGACCTGTTTGCTGTCAGTGTCTGCCTCAACAACGGCATTGGCATCAAGTTGTTGAACCGTTTCAGTGATGGACTTAACACAGTGGCCGCAACTCATAGATGGTATAGTCATTTTTAACATATTTTCACTCCTGATCCTGAAAACTCCAGTCTTGAGTTTGCACTCGCAGCCCCCGGTCAGGTCAAGTGGAGAATGCCTAATTGTTGTTGACCGTCAATGAATTGAGCTTAAACTGAGCCTCGACTGTAAAAACACAGTTCAAGCCAAGAGGATTGTACTCGCCATGAAAGGACAACGCCGTTGAGCAACCCTGTTAAGCAGACGTATCAGGCGAACAACGCCCATGTAGGGCATTCATCCAGGTCATTTGTGATGGCCATTGTGTGCTCTGTATTGCTCATGAGCGCGTGTTCAAGTGCCTATTACGGCACGATGGAGCAGTTTGGCGTTCACAAACGCGACATTCTTGTTGATCGCATTGAAGACGCACAGCTTGCTCAGCAGGATGGCCAACAGCAATTCAAAGATGCGCTTGAGCAATTCAGGAGCGTCGTCAATTTTGATGGCGCAGAGCTGCAGCAGATCTACGATCGCCTGAACCGCGAATTTGAAGACAGTGAAACTGCCGCTGAGATCATTCGCAATCGGATTCGTGCGGTAGAAAGTGTCGCTGATGACCTGTTCGACGAATGGGACAGTGAGCTGGCGCTGTATACCAATCAGACTTTACGACGGGACAGCGAGCAACAACTGACTGCAACCCGGCAGCGTTATGCGCGTTTGATTCAATCCATGCGGCGCGCCGAAAGCACGCTGGATCCCGTGCTCAACAATCTGCGTGACAATGTGTTGTATCTCAAGCACAACCTGAACGCGCGTGCGATTGCGTCACTGCGTGGCGAGTTGGACACCATCAACGCTGATGTCGGGCGTTTGCTGGACGCCATGCAGGAAGCGATTGCCGAATCCGAGCGCTTTATTGCTGCTATGCGCACTGCCTAGCAGCGGTGTTTCTTAACAGGCTGCCAGTGCAAGTCATGGCGTGTTATGCCAGCAGTTCCAACAAAGCTTCTTTCTCCATTGGCAATCCGACTGCGCCGGTATCACTGAACAATGAGTCAGCCAGTGCCTGCTTTTGTTTTTGCATTTGCTGAATGCGCTCCTCGATGGTATTCGCAGCCACCAGCTTGTACACAAACACGGGCTTATCCTGACCAATTCGGTAGGCGCGGTCAGTCGCTTGATTTTCCACGGCCGGATTCCACCAAGGGTCAACATGGATAACAACATCAGCCGCGGTCAGATTGAGTCCGCTGCCACCGGCTTTTAAGCTGACCAGAAACACTTTTACCTCACCACTCTGAAACTGTTCGATAACTTGCTGCCGGTTTCGGGTTTGCCCGGTGAGTTTGACGTATGTGATGTGCTGTTCTTCAAGTAGCTGTTCTATCAGTCCAAGCACTTCAGTGAATTGGGAAAACAATAAAATATGACGGCCTTCTTCCAGTAACAAGGGAATATTTTCAGACAGCCAGTTGAGTTTGGCGCTCTCGACAATATCAGCAGCCTTTTCCAGTTTTACAAGGCGCGGATCAATACACGCCTGTCTGAGTTTCAACAAGGCATCCAGAAATTCGATGTGACTGCGCGCCATGCCCTTTTGTGCAATCAGATCGCGAATGCGTTTCTCCATGCTGATGCGGATGCTTTCGTACAGTGTGCGCTGTTTTCCTTCCAGCTCTACGTATTGCACGATCTCCGTTTTGGGTGGCAGATCTTGCACTACATCAGCTTTGGTGCGGCGCAGCATAAACGGAGCGATGCGTCGGGCAAGTTCGCGCTGGCGATCATGATCGCGCTGATCTTCGATGGCGGTTCGATAGTGCTTGTTGAATGTCTTGCGGCCACCGAGCAGACCAGGCAATGCAAAATCCATTAAGGCCCACAACTCACCCAAATGGTTCTCAAGGGGTGTTCCGCTCAAACAAAGCCGGGTGTCACACTTAATGGTGCGCACATCGCTTGCGATGCGCGTATTCGGATTTTTGATCAGCTGCGCTTCGTCAAGGATCAGCATGCTGAAGCTATGATCTGCGTAACTTTTGATGTCTCTTGGCAGCAGCGGGTATGTGGTGATAACCAGATCGCTGTTTTTTATCTGTCCAAAAATTTGTTTACGTTTTGAGCCTTGGATCAGGCAGGTGCGCAATTGTGGCGTAAAACGCATCGCCTCATGCAACCAGTTGCTGGTCAAACTGGTAGGGCACACAACCAGCACCGGTTTGTTGAGTTGACCTTTGTTTTTCAGATGCAGCAGCAACGCCAGTGTTTGAAGCGTTTTGCCCAAACCCATGTCATCTGCCAAGATTCCTCCAAAACCAAAGCGCTGAAGAAATGCAAGCCAGTTTAAACCATCCTGTTGATAAGGCCTCAATTCTGCTAGCAGACCTACAGGCGGCTCGATGCTGATCAAGCCTTTGAAGTCTTGAAGCTGTTTCATCAAGGCACGCGTCAGCGGGGCCTTGCGATCATCAAGTGTCGGCATATCCTGCAAAAGCGCTGCCTGAAATGCAGGTAAGCGCACAGGTTTGTCGAGTTGTTTACGGCTGAACAGTTCCAGAATCAGGCCGCGTAAGGTGTGGAGAGGGCGGGTGTCTACACGTAGCCACTTGCCGTCAATTGCCATCAGCAGTTCATCAGGCGTGTCTGCTTCAAGCCATGCCTCTACTGCATCTACTGTTGGCAGATTTTCTCCACCGGCATGCAGGGAGAGGGCAAAATCGAACCATTGTCCAGCATTGTCGTCTGCGTTATCCGATGCGCTATCACTGACATTGACATCAAAGACGGCCTCGTCAATGGCAAGCGAGTATTCAGAATCTATCTCTAACTTCCAACCTTGTTGCTGTAACAATGGCAAATGCTCATCCACGATTTTCTGCCAGATTGCCAGCAAGTGTTTGTCTGTGTTGTGAGCGGGCACCCAGACATCCTGCCATTTGCCCAATTCATAACGCAGCACCAGTTGCAGGCTATGCAAGGTGGCGCAGAATTCTTCTTCAATACGTAAGTTGCGCTGAATCCGATAGTGTCGCCCTTTGTGTTCTCGCAGTATTTCGCCCTGGGCGTCAGCAGGGTCTCTCAGATAGACAGGCAATCCGCCGTAATTAAAATGTAGCTGTAGCGCCGGTAAACGAAGACCCTCTGGGGCGATTGCACTGAGCATGTATAAACATGCGGTGGGGGTATTGCTGGTAATCACTTCCGGTTCCACGGGCAAAGGCAGTTGCTCGCGGTTCAGGCGCTGGCGCAGCAGTATGGCCGCCTGTTTCATGTCAGCAGTCAGCACCGGCGGCATATTCATCAAATAGGCAATCTGAGCGCCGCTCAGTGGGTTCTGGATTTCGCCGAGTTTGCTGGCACTTTCATCAAGAAAGCAGGGAGGATCAACAGCAATCAGGCGCCAGTGCGTGACGCCTGGCAATTGAGCCGTCAGTTGATGTTGGCCGGGCGTTTGTTGCCAGCGCCATTCGACCGTCGCCGGTGGTGCTGCACTGACCGTTTTTCCGGTGCTGGCCAGTCGCAAACGGTGCGTAGCCAACATATGTTGCAATGCCAGAGCACCAGGCTCTCCAACCAAGTGGAAACTTTTTTGTGTTTGCAGGCCGCGTAGCAGATTCAGAATCGCTTTGTCTTCGTCTTTCAAAAATGCAGGCGCATTCCAGCTCAGGCTGTAAAAATCTGGTAAAAAGTTATGAAACTGACTCCAGTCTCCGTTCGCTTTCAGGTAGGCCTTCTGCAAAGTGACACGAACCTCCTGCGACTGCGCCTCAACGCCGGAAAGTTCTGAAACGTCAGTGTCCAGTGTGTAAAGCAAGTAGTGCGTGCCGGTGGCTAAGGTATTTTGACGCAATCGATTTGTGGGAATGCGTGCCAGCCAGTTCTTAAGTTTGAGAGACCGGTCGTCCTGAACATCGGGTGGTTTTACTGAGCGGCGGTCATTCTCTAAAAACGACTGCCACTTGAGCGCTGTTGCGACGCCATGTTTACAGTCAAACCCAACCGGGCAGCTGCAATCTGCGGATAGCATGTTATTGGCCGCATAAATGACCACTTGATACGGCACGCGCTCGGTACCCTGTACTTCCGCGTTTACCCGATCAGCGCTCGGGTCGGGATTGATCAGGCGCACGCGGTTTTGCTGAAAGTACGCTTCACCGCGTTTAAAGGTGGCAGGGCCTGCCATGTAGATAATGTCTTTTATGGAGAATTTGATCACTGGCGCTTGTGGATTCCGGAAACTCGTCGAACCCGCGAGCATAGATGGCTGGCGAGTATGCGGCAAGTCGAGCTTCAATATATTTACATGCTCAAGAATCCAATACCGCGTTGCGCCATCATTATTCCCATCGCAATAACCAGAATACCGGATACCCGGACCATTTCACTGACGGCTTTTGCGGACAACACATTGGCAAAAAAGCCATATCCGAGCAAAGGCGGCAGAGTGCCAAGACCAAAAAAGAACAACAGGATGCCGCCCTGTACAGGATCACCTGTGCCTGCCGCCATAATGTACATCGCTTGCAATGGACCACAGCCGAGCAACAGACCATTCAGCAGACCGATCACAAAAGGATGTTTGCGTTGATGTATTTCGCTGGCAACCTCTCGGGTAAATGCAGCAGGCAAGCGGATGTTTAGTCGGCGAAGTGCTGGCCAGACATTCAGCATCTTGAGTCCAAACAGCAACAGGAACACCCCGGCGAGCAGTGCTGCAATGCCGCGCATTTGTGGTGTGATGGTAATCAGTGCTCCCAGCAGGCCAAAGCCTGCGCCAATCATGACGTAGGACAGAGTTTTTCCGCTGCCGTAAGCGACATGTGATCGGATGGCCTGTGCCCGTGTTTCGGCGCTTCGTGCATAATTAACCACAAAGCTGCCACACATGCCGATGCAGTGAAAACCAGTCAGTACACCAATAACAAACAACAGCCCATAACTCATCTGCGCGTTTAGCTGTTGCATGACACCGGGCATCTGACTTCGGCCCCAGAACACGATACTGCCCACAATGATCAGCAGTGCTGCAAAAATTAACCAGCCAGGCAAAGAACTTTTAGACGTGGGCGTTTTTGATACCGTGTATCCCGCCGCGGAGATGGCAGCACTCACTGCGTTTTCATCAATCTGCAGATCATCAAATGTGATCGATACCCTGGCATCGGGATAACTCGCAGATACGGCTTGTATGCCAGGCAAGGCCGAGACAGCCCGTTCTATGGTCGCTTCGCAGCCCGTGCAGTGCATTCCATTAACACCCAGTTTCAGTGTTTTGACTGGCATAGGGAATTCCTTGAGTATTTATTGATTTATGTCATTAAATTTTCGATAGGCCTCGCTTAGTCTGAGCTTGTGTGTTGTATTTGTACGGGCTGTGGCAGCACTGAATATGAACACAGGAAAATGAGGGCAAACAATCGCGTTGAGAAGGTTTATCACGGCTATTTGCGGATTGTTTGACGTAGTTTGAATTTACATCTGAAAAGAAAAAAAGAGGGCTCAGATCATGTCACGAGAAGTTGGCGAAACATATGTATGCGAATCCTGCAAAGCAGAGCTTGTTTACACCAAAGGCTGTCCTTGTGGTGACAAAATGGCGCATTCGGAAATCTGCTGCGGTAAACAAATGACCAAAGTGGCAGACAAATAAGTGTGATGACCCGCCTTTCATCCTGTTATTCGGGTGAAAGGCGATGTGTTATTCCCCCAGCTTTCTGTATAGCGACCGGGCGCTGATGCCTGCAATCGCGGCGGCTTTGTTTTTATCGCCGTTACAGCGTGCCACCAGCGCCTGTAGATAACGGATTTCATTGGTCTTCAGGTCAACCTCTGGATGATCAGACGGTGCTGTTTTCTGCGGATCAATGGCAAGGCAGTTCGAGATCACTTTTCCATCGATCACATGGGTGTTGGTTAACACCAGCGCTCTTGCCAGTATGTTGCGCAACTCACGAATATTGCCGGCAAACACCTGCTTTTTTAATGCACGGATGGCGGAATCTGTCAGCACGTGCCGGCCCGTTCTGTCCAGTTTCTGAATGATTGAGTTTGCCAGCAAGGGAATGTCATCGCTGCGTTCCGACAGCGAAGGCATGTGTATCGGGAACACATTGATCCGGTAATAAAGATCCTGGCGGAACTGTCCGTTTTTTACCATATCCAGCAAATTTTTATGTGTGGCACAGACCAACCGAAAGTCAGCGCGTTTGACTTCGCTACTGCCTACAGGCCGATAAGTGCCTGTCTCAATCAGGCGTAACAGTTTGACTTGCATCGGCAAGGGGACTTCGCCGATTTCATCAAGAAACAAGGTGCCGCCATCAGCAGCCTGCACGAGGCCTGGTGAATTGAAGATTGCACCGGTGAACGCGCCTTTGACGTGGCCAAACAATTCGCTCTCGAACAGTGTGTCGGTCAGGCCTGAGCATTCCAGTGTCACCATCGCTGCATCACGACGGTTGCTGGCGCGATGAATGGCAAGCGCCGCCAGTTCTTTGCCAGTCCCGGATTCACCAAGTAACAGCACCGAGGCGTCAGTTGGCCCGACACGCGTAATGCTCCCGAGCATGCCGTTAAACGCAGCGCTGGTACCAACCATGTCAACATCGCTGATTTCAGCGCTCGCGACAGGAACCGGTTTCAGAAGTTCTACAAAGTATTTTAACGAGCCATCCGCGGCTTTGATGGGCAGCATTTCAACATCGACATGCTCTCGGCCTCGGGGCGTTTGATGAATATGCAGTACCCGCTCTTTATTCCCGGATTCGCGCGCGGCACTGAGTGGGCAACTTTCACCCGCCTGATCGCAGGGCACGCTGAAGCCATGAGACACCGCATAACAACGCGGCGTCTTTACAAGATCGATGTCGCCAAACGCTTCGCGGTAATGGCGATTTGTTGCCAGGATCTGGTAGTCCGCGCTGACAAGAATTGCGGGGACGTCAAAGCCATCAAGGATGGCGGCCAAATCTGCCTGCTGGTCTGATGCGATCAATTGCATAGGGTTGTCTCGTTCGGTTTTGCCACATATGACAATTTTTATGACGCAGATGTCAATAAGCTTTGTTGTCATCCAGAGTAATGTTGATTGTTAACGACGGGCGAGGTCTAAATTTTCATTAAAAAACAATATGATAAAAAAGAATGGCGTGTTGTCGCTGTCGTGGCACGTTCTCTGCAACAGCCTCTCTGTGAAATGTATTAATAAATGCTTTTTAAGAGGAATAATCTATGAGCACTATCGGATTGCCCAGACTGAATGAAGCTGCGCCAGACTTTACGGCGCCTACCACACACGGCGTCAAATCCCTGAGTGATTATCGTGGCAAGTGGCTTGTGCTGTTTTCCCACCCGGCTGACTTCACGCCGGTTTGTACCACGGAATTTATGGCATTTGCCAAGGCTGCCCCTGATTTTGCCAAGTTGGATGCAGAGCTGCTAGGACTCTCAATCGACAGTACTCACTCTCACATTGCCTGGGTGCTCAACATCAAGGAAAAATTTGGTGTAGACATTCCGTTCCCCATCATTGACGACTTGAAGATGGACGTTGCCAGAGCCTACGGCATGATCCACGAAGGTGCATCCGACACCTCAGCGGTGCGGGCAACATTCTTGATTGATCCGGAAGGCAAGCTGCGGGCCATGGTGTATTACCCGATGTCGAATGGTCGTTCAATTGGCGAGTTCCTGCGATTGCTGGCAGCACTGCAAACTAGCGACAAACACAGTGTGGCAACCCCTGAAGGCTGGCAGCCTGGTGACAAAGTGATTGTGCCACCTGCCAAAACTGTTGAGGAAGCCAAGCGTCGAATGGCGTCTGGTGAGTATGAATGCACTGACTACTACTTTTGCAAGAAATCCCTGTAAGGAAGCTTATGAGGAAGTTCTGTCTCGCGATGGAACTTCCATTTTTTCGACGTCAGGCCAACTATTATGATGGAATTTGACCCGTTTGTTCTCGCGCGTGCACAGTTTGCCGCCAACATAAGTTTTCACATCCTGTTCCCGTCCATTACTATTGGGCTGGGCTGGATTCTGCTGTTTTTCCGCATTCGATACACGCTCACCAATGACACGCATTGGGAAAATGCCTATCACTTCTGGGTCAAAATATTTGCGCTGACCTTTGCTATTGGTGTGGTATCCGGCATCACCATGAGTTTTCAGTTTGGCACCAACTGGCCAGGGTTCATGGAAAAAACCGGCAATATTTCAGGGCCTCTATTGGGTTATGAGGTATTAACGGCGTTCTTTCTGGAAGCAACCTTCCTTGGCGTGATGTTGTTTGGGAAAAATCGCGTCTCCAATGCCACGCACCTGCTCGCCTGCGGATTGGTGGCATTCGGCACAACATTGTCCGCATTCTGGATTCTCAGTCTGAACTCCTGGATGCAAACACCTACCGGTTATGAGATCAGAGACGGCGTATTTTTTGTTGATAGCTGGCTGGCAATTATATTTAATCCATCGTTCCCGTATCGACTGGCACACATGTTGATAGCGTCCATGTTAACCGCGGCCTTTCTGGTAATGGGGATCAGTGCCTGGCGCATGAAACAGAAAGTTGACGGTCCTGCAACCGCCAAAGTGTTCAAGTCAGTGGTGGTGATTGCAGCAATCCTTGCACCTTTGCAAGTCTTTGTTGGCGATTTGCATGGATTAAACACCATGGAACATCAACCAGCGAAAATCGCTGCCATCGAAGGCATCTGGCATACCGAAAAAAAAGTGCCATTTACGTTGTTCGGATTTCCGGATGAGGAGACGCGCACTACAAAATTTGCGCTGCAGATCCCCTATGCAGCAAGTCTTGTGTTGACTCATACACTGGATGGTGAAATTCGTGGACTGAATGAGTTTGAAGGTGAGCATCCCCCGGTTGCGATTGTGTTCTGGTCTTTCCGGATCATGGTGGCTATCGGCATGTTAATGATACTGGTGAGTTGGTGGGCAGTATGGCAACTGTTCAAGCGCAAACAGAAGCCAGGTCGATGGTTGCTGACAGCAG
>JAUSPW010000555.1 GCA_030652635.1 Pseudohongiella sp.
GATCAAATTTCATCAACAAATCAATTTCATTAATAAGATCGCTGTTCAAGTTCATTTTTTGTCCCCAACGGGTAATAGTGGTTTTTTTGGTTTGGTATTCCCGGCGCAGACCTGACGCTGGAAATCCTTTGTTTGTAATGATGAAAGTACCACAGAATCGGGTGGGCAGGTGCTGGTTTGTCACATCAATTTCTGATGTGGATCATAAATGCCCAACCTAAGGCGATTGTTGACAATCCATCGAGAGAGGCGGATGATTGCGCCCTATTCACAGTCTTCGAACAGATATTTCCAGAGGATTATCTACAATTGTCTGTTTCCGAAACCAAAACTGCTGGTCAAACCTTATCAGATGGCGCCTTTGAGCAAATCCAGAACGCCATAGTCAAAGGGCAGATCGCACCAGGCGCCCGGATCAGTGAGCAGTACCTGAGCAGTACCTTTGGTATTGGTCGAGGCCCGTTGCGTGAGGCCATTCGACGCCTTGAAGGCCGGCGTCTTGTGGTGCGGATTCCCCACGCAGGTGTGAGAGTTGCTTCACTGAGTTACGAGGAACTGATTGAGCTGTATCATGTGCGTGAGGCGCTAGAGGGAATGGCGTGTCGCTTGGCCGCACAAAATATGACCGATGCTGAAATAACAGGCTTGCGTGAAGTGCTCGCCATGCATGAGCAGCATAGCGGACTGCAGGCCAACGAATCGTATTATCAACAGGAAGGTGACCTGGACATTCATTACCTGATCATTCAGGGCAGTAAAAATCGCACACTCAGCGAAATGTTGTGCGCAGATCTTTATCACTTGTTGCGCATGTATCGATACCGTTACTCAACGACACCGAAACGTCCGCAACAAGCGTTTGCCGAACATCACCGTATCATTCAGGCCATTGCGGATCGTGATGGCGAACTTGCAGAAATGCTAATGCGTCGACACATCAGCGCATCCCGTCGCAATATTGAACAACGTATGCAGGAGACAAAGTCCCATGAGTAAAACACCAGGCCAACGCTTTCGTGATGCCGTTGCAGAAGAACATCCCTTGCAGGTGATTGGTGCTATCAATGCCAATCATGCTCTACTAGCAAAACGAGCAGGTTTCAAAGCGATCTATCTGTCCGGCGGTGGGGTGGCAGCCGGTTCACTGGGATTACCAGACCTCGGGATCAGCGGTTTGGATGATGTACTGATTGATGTGAGACGAATCACTGACGTGTGTGACCTGCCACTGCTGGTAGATGTTGACACCGGTTTTGGTGCCAGTGCATTTAACGTGGCACGCACAGTCAAATCCATGATCAAATTTGGCGCAGCCGCCATGCATATCGAAGATCAAGTTGGTGCTAAACGCTGTGGTCACCGACCCAACAAAGAAATTGTAACCCAGCAAGAAATGGTAGACCGCATAAAAGCAGCGGTAGATGCCCGTACAGATAGTAGTTTTGTGATTATGGCACGCACCGATGCGCTGGCCGTTGAAGGGTTGAATGCAGCATTGGATCGCGCTGCGGCGTGTATTGAAGCCGGCGCTGATATGATTTTCCCTGAGGCCATCACCGAACTCGACATGTATAGAATATTTACAGATCGATTGAAGGTGCCAGTACTGGCGAACATTACCGAGTTCGGTGCGACGCCGTTGTATACAACTGAAGAACTGGCCTCGGTCAATATTTCACTGGTGCTCTATCCGTTATCTGCTTTCCGCGCCATGAACAAAGCTGCCGAGAACGTCTATAACGCTATTCGCCGTGATGGCACACAGAAAAACGTGATTGATACCATGCAGACACGTGCTGAACTCTATGATCGCATTGACTATCATCGTTACGAGCAGCACCTCGATTCATTGTTTGCACAACAGAAAAAATAACATCAGGAGAAACAAAAATGGCTGAAGCTAAAGTATTGAGTGGCGCGGGGCTGCGTGGTCAGATCGCTGGTAAAACCGCGCTGTCCACCGTCGGTGTGTCCGGCTCTGGTTTGACGTACCGCGGCTACGATCTGCAAGATCTCGCTGAGAATTGCCAATTTGAAGAAGTGGCTCACCTGATTCTCAAAGGCCATCTGCCAAACACCGCAGAGCTGATAGCGTATAAATCCCGACTCAAGGCTTTGCGTGGATTGCCAAACGCCTTAAAAGAAGTCCTTGAGCGTATTCCCAAAGAAGCGCATCCCATGGATGTCATGCGGACGGGTTGTTCCATGTTAGGCAATCTGGAAACTGAGACCAGTTTTAGCCAGCAGCAGGGTGCTGCCGACCGATTACTGGCGATTTTTCCATCAATCATTTGCTACTGGTACCGTTTCTCTCACGATGGCGTACGCATCAACGAACTGACCGATGATGAATCCATCGGTGCGCATTTCCTGCACATGCTACGCGGAGCAAAACCCAACGCCCTGCACGAACAGGTGATGAACGTCTCGCTTATTTTGTATGCAGAACATGAGTTTAATGCCTCAACATTTACCGCCAGAGTCTGTGCATCTACATTGTCTGATATGCACAGCTGCATCACCGGCGCTATCGGCTCCTTACGTGGTCCGCTGCACGGCGGTGCCAACGAAGCCGCGATGGAAATGATAGAAAAATTCACCAGCGCCGATCACGCCGAACAGGAAATGATGGGCATGCTTGCGCGCAAAGAAAAGATCATGGGTTTCGGCCACGCCATCTACAAGGAGTCCGATCCCCGGAATGCCATCATCAAGTCATGGGCCGAAAAACTTTCCGACGACGTCGGCGACAAAGTTCTTTACCCCGTGTCAGTGCGCTGTGAAGAAGTCATGTGGCGCGAGAAAAAACTGTTCTGCAACGCCGACTTCTTCCACGCCTCGGCGTACCACTTCATGGACATCCCAACAAAGCTGTTCACACCCATCTTCGTGATGAGCCGCCTCACCGGCTGGGCCGCCCACGTCATGGAACAACGCGCCGACAACCGCATCATACGCCCCAGCGCAGAATACACCGGCCCAGAACCCAGAAAAGTAACGCCGATCAGTCAGCGCTGAGAGCAGTGGCTGCTTGTGTGGATCTGCAGTGTTTGTGCGATGAGCAAGACTGCAAAGCGAGCAAGAGTGCTGAGTATTCAGCAATGCAAGATAGTAAAGGGCGCTAAAGTTTGATGTGCGACGGTGGCACTGACAGTTAAGGCAGGTTGGCAGAGTGAGTATGGTGGACCGTCGACGCCCCGGATGGGCGTCGCCGAGCGCCCTGGGATGGGTTAACTGCGTGTCCACCATACTAACTCTGCCAACCTGCTAACAGACCACCCCGCTGTATATTCCCAGCGAGACCAACCAGCTTAAGCAATTGCCAATCAGAAACCTGATAACCCAAAGGCATTAAAAATGAACACCAAACACAGAAAACCGCTCCCCGGCACCCAGCTCGACTACTTCGACGCCGAAGAAGCCATCAACACCATCACCACCGGCGCCTGGACAAAGCTCCCATACACCTCCCGCGTACTCGCCGAAAATCTCGTCCGCCGCTGCGCCCCCGAGAATCTGACCGCTGCTCTAAAACAATTGATCGACCGCAAACGCGATCTTGATTTCCCCTGGTTTCCAGCGCGCGTCGTTTGTCACGATATTCTCGGACAAACCGCCCTGGTCGATCTGGCAGGTTTAAGGGATGCGATTGCAGATCAGGGCGGCGATCCCGCACAGGTAAACCCCGTGGTACCAGTACAACTGATTGTTGACCATTCATTGGCCGTCGAATGCGGCGGTTATGACCCACAGGCTTTTGAAAAAAATCGCGCCATTGAAGACCGTCGAAATGAAGATCGTTTCCACTTTATCGACTGGACCAAACAGGCATTTAAAAACGTCGATGTCATCCCGCCCGGCAACGGCATCATGCACCAGATCAATCTGGAGAAAATGTCGCCAGTGATTTACGTCGACAAAGGCGTTGCATTTCCTGACACCTGTGTGGGCACTGACAGTCACACACCGCATGTCGATGCACTCGGTGTGATAGCTATCGGAGTAGGGGGGCTCGAAGCCGAAAACGTCATGCTCGGCCGCGCGTCCTGGATGCGTCTACCCGACATCATTGGTGTTGAGCTTACCGGCAAATTGCAGGAAGGCATCACCGCCACCGATATGGTGCTGGCACTCACAGAGTTTTTGCGTCAGTCAAAAGTGGTTGGCGCTTGGCTTGAATTTTACGGTGACGGCGCCGCTGCGCTCACACTCGGTGACCGCGCAACCATCTCCAATATGGCACCGGAATATGGCGCTACTGCGGCCATGTTTTTTATCGATCAGCAAACCATAGAGTATCTAAAACTCACCGGTCGCGAAGACGAACAGGTGAAGTTGGTGGAGACCTACGCAAAACATCTGGGTTTGTGGGCCGAGAGTTTAAAAACCGCGGAGTACGAACGCGTGCTGACGTTTAACCTCTCTTCAGTTGTACGCAATATGGCAGGCCCCAGTAATCCGCACGCGCGCGTGGCAACCAGCGATCTTGCCAGTAAAGGAATTGCCTCCGATCTGACGGAGGCCCGAGCGCAGGAAGCCGATGGTCTGATGCCAGATGGCGCAGTGATTATTGCGGCCATTACCAGCTGCACCAACACCAGCAA
>JAUSPW010000564.1 GCA_030652635.1 Pseudohongiella sp.
GTGCTGGGTTTTGGCGACCGACAGTTTGATCACTTTTGTGCCTTCGCCGACCAGGTTGCCGGCGCGCTGCAGGCACGTGGCTGGCCACAACTCATGGCCACCGACTATGTGGACAGGCAGTCGGGCCAGACCTTCGAGCGTTGGGCCGCAGCACTGGGCGTTGCCATCGGTGTCCCCATGAATCTGCATTACACGCCGCTGCGTCCGGCCACGCGCACGCTGGAGCTGATCGATCGCGAGGATTTTGGCGCCGAGGTCAACGCCCCGACCAGCATCCTGCGTTTTCGCAGCGGCACGCCGCACCGGTCACTGCCGTCGTTTGTGGCGGGTGATCTGGTGGGCATCTTGCCGCCGGCCGGCGTCGCCGACAGTGCGGTGGCTATTGATACGACCCATCCCGTCACCAGCCACGTGCCGCGCTTTTATTCACTGGCCTCGGCCAGCCGCGACGGCGTGCTGGAGATCTGTGTGCGCCGCCAGGAACACGGCGTGTGCTCGCGCTTTTTGTGCGACCTGAAAATTGGCGAGACCGCCGACGGTTTTATCCAGAAGAATCCTCGTTTTCAGCCGGCGCGCGGCAAAGCACCGGTGATCCTGATCGGCGCGGGCACCGGAATTGGTCCCTTGGTGGGATTTATCCGCGGCAATCGCACACACCGTCCCGTGCATCTGTATTGGGGCGGTCGACTGGCCGAGTCAGACTTCCTGTACAAGGACACCCTGCACGCCTGTCTCGCTGATCACCGGCTGGCGCGTCTGAATGTGGCGTTTTCGCGCGGCCCCAAACCCGCCTATGTGCAGGACATTTTGCGCGACAACAGTGCTCAGGTACGTGAGCTGATCGCCGACGACGCACAGATTCTGGTGTGCGGCGGGCGGCGCATGGCAACGGATGTGGCGACTGTCATGGACGCCATGCTGGCACCGATGAATTTGTCAGTGGCCGCGCTCAAACAGGCGGGGCGGTATCTGGAGGATACGTATTGACGTAGGGTACCCGGGCGACATCGCCGGATGCATAACACCGCAAAAATTTTCCCTATGCGCATACATCCAGCCCCATAAGCAGCACGTATCACTCGCAAAATGGATCCATACCCTACAAAAACCACACACCCCACAACCAGTGTCCCTTGATCCCGGCCACACCCACAGGTTTCAAATATGAAGCAAGGATGCAAACATTACCGTGCCACGTTTTCCGCATTGGCACTCTGCGTAACAAGCAGCATGACAATCAGCAGTTTCACCATGGCACAGACATCCACCGATGCAGAGCTGTTGATCAACGTGATGCGAGATGTTCACCCGGGATATCTGCGTTATCAGAGCGACACCGAGGCGGCCACGGCAGAACAACGCTTCCGCGAGGCCGCAGGCAATGCTGCCGACGATGGTGCGTTTTACCTGGCGGTGAGTCAGTACCTTGCCACCATTCGCTGCGAGCATACCGAAGCGGAGTTACCGGTGGCGCTGGCTGAGTGGCGGGACTCAACTCCTACGATGCTGCCGGTGTCATTCAACTGGGTCGAGAACACCGCCATTGTGACAGGTGTGGCAACTGGCACCTCTGGTGTACAAATTGGTGATGAGTTGCTGGCCGTGGATGGACACGCCATGACATCTCTGCTGGAACAGATGTCCAGTCACATCTCTGTAGACGGGTTCACGGATCACACAAAATCCACGTTATTTGCAGGGCGCGATGATGTCGGGCTCACCACGTTCGACATGTTTTATCCCCTGCTCCATGGCTTCAGTGATTCGTTTATGTTGTCCCTGCGCACTGAGGGCGGCGAGCAGCACGAAACACGTGTAGCCGCTGTCGACGAGAGCACCGCGCTGGCTGCGCGAGGTCTAAGTACGGCGTGGGCAAATTTCAGCGACCAAGACGCCGTGGTCTGGCAAACAATGGGAGACGCCGCGGTGCTCACCATCAGCACCTTCGTCAACTACCGCACCCCCGTTGTACCCGACGAGGTCTTTGGCAGCGTGCTGCGCGACATCAAGGCGTCCGGCGCCACACGCCTTGTGCTGGATCTGCGCAACGTGGGTGGCGGATCCTCGGATGTGATGGAAAGTCTGCTCGCCCACCTGATCGAGCGCCCCATGACCATCGGCGGCCCAACGCGCGTCAAGACCTACGAATTTGCCGACTACCGCGCACACCTCAGCACCTGGGATGAAAGCGTCTTTACCCTGCCCGCTTCCCGTTTCACCGCAGACGGCGCTGGCTTGTATGTGATGAACTCTGACACGGGTAGCGACACCACCTTGTTGCAGCCCGCGACAGACGCCTGGCATGGCCCGCTGACGGCACTGATTGGCGCCGGCAATGAGTCGGCCCTCACCATGTTGCTCGCCGAACTGCGCGATGAACGTGACGTGACCTTGATAGGTCAGCCCACCGGCGGCAGCGCACAAGGGCCAACCGCCGGCGTGATCGCGAACCTGACACTACCTGATTCGCAGATTCTGGTACGTGTGCCGCTGCGTTGGTCGGTGACCTCCTACACAGACTTTGAGTTCGGCCTGGGCATGACGCCGGACATTCTGGTGCCGGAGACTATTGCCGATCTGCGTGCCGGGCGTGATCGTGTTTTGGAGACGGCGACGGGTGCGTCGGTACTAGCACGATAAGTGCAAATATGTTGCATATCAGGGACAGTCGAAACGGCCCCCCGTGGTTACACAGTCGGCACCGTGCCGCCATCAATGACATACTCCGTGCCGGTGATTGACGCCGCGCGCGGTGAAGCCAGAAATGCGATCAGATTTGCCACTTCTATTGGTTTTGATGGCCGCCCGATGGGAATGCCGCCCAGTGCGTCCATGATTATCTGTTTGCCACCGTTGTAATCTGTGCCCGCTTGCAGAGCAATTCGCTCTGCCAATTCAACGGACGCCTCCGTTTCAACCCATCCCGGGGAGACGCGCAACACCCTGACGCCTTTTGGCGATACTTCTTTAGACAGGCTTTTACTGTAGGTTGATAGCGCTGCTTTCGCTGCCGCATAAGCAGTTGTAGATTCCGGCAAGGGAAGTTCACGCTGAATCGAGGTGACATGAATGATGACACCCTCCCCCTGCGCCAGAAGCCCGGGCAATAGCGCGCGATCCAGCCTCACAGCAGGGAAAAGATTGATGTTCAATGCTTGTTGCCACAGATCATCGCCCAGGACGGCAAAACCACCACCCGGTGCAGATGACCCGCCTAACACATGAATAATGATGTCAACACCACCCAGCATTTGAGTCACGGCATCCACGGTGATTTTACAACCGCCAGCGGATGTCAGATCGGCGGCGATAAACAGTTCTTCCGGGAAATCATGGGGCCGGGTTCGCGCAACCCCCACTACGTTTGCGCCAAGCTCACGGAAGAGTTTGACTACCGCTCCGCCGATACCTTTAGTGCCCGCCATCACCAAGAAAGCCGCGCCGCGATACGTGCCTCATCAACATGCAGCGAAAACGTCCAGCCATTGCGCTCACACAATCGTTGCACGATTCCCAGCCCCAGACCATAACCCTGAGACGACGCCCCCTCTGTCGGCGTGTGCCGCGCATCCGAGTCACTGCTTAGCTCATTGGTGACTAATAGCTCAAACTCTTTGACCAGAATAGTGATCGGACCCTGCCCGTCACGGGTGTGTTCAAACGCATTGCGCACCAGATTATTGACCGCAATCGAAAACGCCTGTGGATGACCGTGAACGCTGGGTTTGGCAAGTTCGTCGATATCAACATCGACCAACTTGCCACCCAGCAGATAACGCTGCTGATCAATCGCGCGGCTGACCAGCGGCATCACAAAAAACTGCTCGTCATACAAGCCGTCGTCGGTTTCGCGCGCGAGGCACAGGAACATTTCAATCGTGGTTTTCATGTCGAGCGTCGCACGTCTCACGCGATCAACCAACTGCACGTCGGCCTCTGACAGATCGCTCTGTTCCAGCAGCTCAAGTGCACCGGTGATCACCGTGATCGGCGTGCGCAGCTCATGGC